>NZ_DJDN01000015.1:0-21200 GCF_002431095.1 Pantoea sp. UBA5923
CTTGGCCCGGCGGTCGTCAGCGAAACGCTGGAGCGTATGCGCGCGCAGGGCAAACTGCTCAAGGGTGATTTTGGCCTGGCTGAAGAAGATGACGCTGCCGCCTGGCGCGACCAGTGGGTCGCCGAAGAGGTCTTTAAGCGCCTGCGCATTCGCTCATTGCAGGCCGCGCGTGAGGCGACGCGTCCCGTACCGCCGGAAGCCTGGGTCTCGCTGCTGCTGGAGCGGCAAGGCTTAACCGGCGAGGCGCCGTCGTCGCCGGTGGCGCAGGGAAGCTATGAAGGCGTCAACGGCGTGGCGCGCGTAGTGGAGCAGCTCGCCGGGCTGGCGCTTCCGGCCTCGCTCTGGCAGACGCAAATTCTGCCGCCGCGCGTGCATGACTATCAGCCCGCTATGCTGGATGAGCTGCTTTCCGCAGGCGAGGTGATTTGGGTTGGCGAGCGTTCGCTGGGGCATAACGACGGTCTGGTGTCGCTGCATCTGCGCGAGTTTGCCGCCGAAACCTTGCTGCCGCTGGCACAGGGCAGCGATGCGCTGCGCCTGTCGCCGCTGCATAGCGCTATTCTGGCGCTGCTGGATGAAGGAGGCGCATGGTTTGCGCATCAGATCGCCGCCGCTGTCGCAGCAGCGCAACCGGTCGATGACGCCGCGATCCACAGCGCCCTGTGGGAGCTGGCCTGGGCTGGCTATATCACTTCCGATACATGGGCAGCGCTGCGCCAGCTAACCGGCATGGCGAGCAGCGCGCGCGCAAAAGCGACGCGTTCGTTGCGCACGCGACGCGGACGGATTAGCCTTCCGACGGGCCGTCCAGCTACGCCCGCCCTGCCCGGACGCTGGTCACGCCTCTGTCGCCCAGCCACGCCGCCTGCCCAGCTGGCGCTGGCGATTGCCGAGAATATGCTGGACCGCTGGGGCGTAGTAACGCGCGGCGCGGCGATAGCGGAACAGGTGCCGGGCGGGTTTCCGGCGCTGCAGCCAGTAATGCGCGGGCTGGAAGATGCCGGTCGCGTGCTGCGCGGCCGCTTCGTCGCCGGGCTGGGCGGCGCGCAGTTTGCAGAGAACGCCACCATTGAGCGGTTGCGTGTGATTGCCGAGAGAACGGCTGGCGAACCGCTGGCGGTGGCGCTTTCCGCCGTCGATCCCGCCTCTCCCTTCGGCGTCACGCTGCGCTGGCCTACGCACGCCGTTGGCACGCGTCCGGTGCGCCGCAGCGGCGCGCGGGTAGTGATCTGCCACGGGCAGCTGGCGCTCTATCTGGCGCAGGGCGGCAAAGAGCTGCTGAGCTATGGTGAGGAGAGCTGGCGCGACGCCGCCGTCGCCGCGCTGGCCGTCGCGCTGCGCCGCGAAAGAGCCTCTGGCTTTACGCTGGAAACCATCGACGGCAAGCCCGCAGGCCAGTCGCCGCTTATCGACGCGCTGCGCCGCGCCGGGTTTTCCCGCGAGCCAAAAGGGTATAGCTGGTATGGCTGATCGCCCTGGCGCTGCGCTTAACTGCCGATCACGGTCTACACTCCCCATTTGCATTGTTGTAAGGCTCAAGGGAGAAAAGCATGTCGAAGAAAGCTCTTATTGCCGGGATTAGCGGCGTGATCGGCAGCGCGACGGCAGAGCGCCTGCTGGCGAACGGCTGGGAAGTTTATGGCCTGTCGCGCGGACGCACGCCGGTGCCGCAAGGCTGCCACGCGCTCACCGCCGATTTGACCGCGCCGGAATCGGTAAAGGAAGCGCTGAAAGATTTGCGGCCAGACGCTCTTTTCTTCAGCGTCTGGGCGCGTCAGGAAACGGAAAAAGAGAATATCCGCGTTAACGGCGCGATGGTGCGCAACGTGACGGATGCGCTGGGCGATCGGCTTAACGGCAGCCATGTCGCGCTGGTCACGGGCCTCAAGCACTATCTTGGCCCCTTCGACGCCTATGGCAAAGGTGCGGTGCCGATGACGCCGTTCCGCGAAGAGCAGGGTCGTCAGCCGGTCGATAACTTCTATTACGCCCAGGAAGATGCGCTGTTCGCCGGCGCGGAAAAATATGGCTATCGCTGGAGCGTGCATCGCCCCCATACCGTTATCGGCTATGCGCTGGGCAACGCGATGAATATGGGGCAGACGCTGGCGGTTTACGCCTCGCTGTGCAAATTCCATAACCTGCCGTTTATCTTCCCCGGCTCGGCGGCGCAGTGGCACGGCGTGACCGATATGAGCAGCGCGACGCTGGTGGCGGAGCAGCTGGAATGGGCCACCAGCGCGCCGGGCGCGCAGAATGAAGACTTCAACACCGTGAACGGCGACGTGTTCCGCTGGAAATGGATGTGGGGCGAGATCGCCGACTATTTCGGTATTGATGCACAGCCGCTGCCGGAAGAAACCCAGCCGCTGGAACAGCGCATGGTGGATGCGGAAGCACAGTGGAAAGCGTTAGCGCAGCACTATCAGCTGCGCGAGGCGGATATTAACCGTCTGGTCTCCTGGTGGCACACCGACGCCGACCTGGGGCGTCCGATGGAAGTATTTACGGATATGAGCAAGAGCCGCAAAGCGGGCTTTACCGGCTATCACAGCACGCGCGACGACCTTTTCGCGCTGTTCGATCGCCTGAAGCAGGAGAAGCTGATCCCGGCCTAAACTGCGGTCCCGCCTGCGGGCGGGACCTGATCCTGTTACTCGTCGTCCTGCGCCACGCGCACCACGGTTTTGCCGAAGTTTTTCCCCTCAAGCATGTCAAAGAACGCTTCCGGCGCGTTCTGCAACCCGTCGATAATATGTTCGCGATAGCGAATCTCTCCCTGCTCTACCCAGGGCTCCATCGCCTCCAGGAATTCGCCATAGCGATGGCCGTAGTCATCAAAAATGATAAAGCCCTGCACGCGCAGACGTTTTTTCAGAATATCGCCCATCAGTAGCGACAGGCGATCCGGGCCGTCAGGCAGATCGGTCGCGCTGTAGCCCGACACCAGACCGCAAACCGGGATACGCGCTTTGGTGTTGAGCAGCGGCAACACCGCATCGAACACTTTGCCGCCGACGTTTTCATAATAGATGTCAATGCCGTCCGGGCAGGCCTGCTCCAGCTGCGCCGCCAGATCCGCCTGATGGTGATCCAGGCAGAGATCGAAGCCCAGCACCTCGACCGCGTGTCGGCACTTCTCTTCGCCGCCGGCGATGCCCACCACGCGACATCCTTTTTTCTTTCCGATCTGCCCTACCGTAGCGCCTACCGGCCCGGTCGCTGCGGCCACCACCAGGGTTTCGCCCGGCTGCGGTTCGCCAATGTCCAGCAGGCCCATATAGGCGGTAAAACCTGGCATGCCCAGCACGCCAAGCGCCCAGGAAGGATTCGCCAGATCGTTGCCCAGCTTTCTTACCGCTGAGGCAGGCGAGACGGAATAGGCCTGCCAGCCACCGCTGGAAAGCACCCAATCGCCGGGCTGGAAATCGGCATGGCGCGACTCTACTACGCGGCTGACCGTACCGCCGACCATTACATCGCCCAGCTTCACCGGTTCGGCATAGGACTTCGCATCGCTCATCCGGCCGCGCATATAGGGATCGAGCGACAGATAGATGGTACGCAGCAGCAGATCGCCCTCCTCCAGCGACGGCAAAGGTAATTCGCCGAACTCGAAGTTCTCCAGAACAGGTTTACCGTGTGGGCGCGAGGCCAGTCTCCAGCCGTGATTTTGCGGTTTCGCCATCATTTCCTCCGTTGGTTAAATCCTTAATGCTCCCATTGAGGCTAACAGAGGATGAGAAAGTTGCCTGGCAGGAATGGCTTTACACCGCATCGTAGAAGCACGACCGCCTCTCTGACGCTGGCTGCCAATCGCTAATTTATTGATTTTTGTCAATTACGCCTCAGAAGAAATGTGACCTTCATCGCAGAATTAAGGCGCGATTAAGCGGGAAGGTAATGGGAATTTTGCTAATCAAGGATGTGACTATGACACAACGTATGATTCTGAATAAGACTGCCTTTTTTGGCGCGGGCGCGATCCGTCATCTGCCGGAGGAGGTCAAACGACGCGGCCTGACGAAGGCGCTGATCGTGACCGATAAGGCGCTGGTCGCCGCTGGCGCCGTGAAGCGCGTGACCGATCTGATGGATGCGCACCAGCTTCACTGGGCGCTCTATGACGAGGTGGTGCCGAACCCCACCATCGCCGTCGTGCAGCGCGGCGTTGAGGTGTTTAAACGCGCCGAGGCGGACTATCTCATCGCCATTGGCGGCGGCTCACCGCAGGATACCAGCAAAGCGATCGGTATTATCATCAATAACCCTGAGTTCGCGGATGTGCGCAGCCTGGAAGGTTTCGCGCCGACGCGTAATCCCAGCGTTCCGCTGATCGCTATTCCAACCACCGCCGGCACCGCAGCGGAAGTCACCATTAACTACGTCATTACCGATGAAGAAAAGCGGCGTAAATTTGTCTGCATCGATCCGCACGATATTCCCGTGGTGGCGATCATCGACGCGGAAATGATGGCCAGCATGCCACCCGCGCTCAAAGCGGCAACCGGCATTGATGCGCTAACGCACGCCATTGAAGGCTATATTACGCGCGGCGCATGGAAACTAACCGATATGCTGCATCTCAACGCCATTGAAATTATCAGCCAGTCGCTGCGCGACGCTGTGAAAGGCGATATAGCGGCGGTAGAGCAGATGGCGCTGGGTCAGTACGTGGCAGGCATGGGTTTTTCCAATGTCGGGCTGGGGCTGGTACACGGCATGGCGCACCCGCTAGGCGCGTTTTATAACGTGCCACACGGCGTCGCTAACGCCATCCTGCTGCCTCAGGTAATGGCGTGGAACGCAGACTATACCGGGGAAAAATATCGTCATATCGCGCGCGCAATGGGCGTGCCAGAGGTAGAGAAGCTGTCGCTGGCGCAGGCGCGTGAGGCGGCGGTCGCGGCGGTGAGGCAGCTCTGCCGCGACGTAGGCATTCCCGCTTCGCTGCGCGACGTCGGCCTCAAGCCGGAGGACGTACCGGCACTGGCGCAGGCGGCGCTGGAGGATGTCTGTACCGGTGGCAACCCGCGTGAAGCGACCCTGGAGGAGATTAAAGCCCTTTATCTGCAAAGTTAAGTCGCAATGCCGCCTGTCCGGGCGGCATTTTTCCCGTTCTTTTTGCTGCTTCTGGCCCATCTCACAGTAATTGGCGATTTACCAGGCTTCAATTGGTGATTAAACCACCTGCCTGAGCCGCATTTCTGCTGAGACTACAAGCGGAGCCGCGCTGCTGTTATTCTAGCCGCCTTGGCTTGACGATTGACCAGAGGAAACCATGAAACGTATCGCCATCGAGATGGATGAAGTCATTATCGACTTGAACCACAAATTTACGCCTGACGCCGCTTCACAAGAGGCTCAGGTAGACTCACTGGACGCAGCAAAACCACAACAGTCGCGCCCTGCGCTGTTTCAGGAGATTGAAGAACTGATCGGCGAAGAGAGTTTTTACGCCGGACTGCCCGCCCTGCCTGACGCGCAGCGGGTAATCGAACGCCTGTCGCAGGAGTATGAAATTTTTATCACCACCGCGGCGATGGAGTTTCCGCGCTCGCTGGCCGCAAAGCTGGAGTGGCTTAAAGCGAACTTTCCCTTTATTAACCCGATGAATATCGTTTGTTGCAGCAGCAAAGGCATTCTGAATGCGGATTATTTGATTGATGCTGACCCGCAACACTTCGCGCAGTTCACGGGCGAAGGCGTGCTGTTCACCACTGCGCAAAACCAGCAGGAGACCGGCTACGCGCGCGTCGATAGCTGGCGTGATATTGAGCAACGCTTTCTCTGATTTAAGCTAAATTCGCCACGCGCGTTCGCGCGTATAACCCCCGCGCCTGAAGGAACCGGCGCGTTTTTCCTGCCAGATTTCAGCCTGAAATCGCTCGCGCTTAGCCGCTGTCAGCAACCCCATCAATTTCTTCAAAAAGTCACGGCTTTTTGCTTGATCTCGATCACTATTTTCCGCATAGTGCGCAGCAAAACCACTATAACGATGCGGAGTATTTATGAGCCTCTATCAACATATGCTGGTGTTCTATGCGGTTATGGCAACGATTGCTACGCTAATCACCTTTTTTATCGCAAAGGATAAGCTGTCGATTCGGGCGCTGAGCGCTTTCCTTGTCGGCGCGACCTGGCCGATGAGCTTTCCCGTCGCGCTGATGTTCGCCCTGTTTTGATCCTGCAAGCCGCTGTGCGGCTTCATGCTGATTTATAGACCTTTTCCTGCCGCCAGCTACACTTATCTTTACGCCTCTGGTCCCGTAGCTGACCACCGACGTTTGTTTGCTTACTTCATGCCATCACAAGGAGCGGATATGCGTTTTGTTGCTTTAGCCCTGTTTGTCACCCTGCTTAGCGCCTGTCAGTCAGGCCCTATGGCGCCGGAAAAACCGGTACCCTCCGCAGAAACGCGACAGCAAACCTGCCAGCCTGGCACAACTATTAGTCAGAACGACTGTGGTCATTTTCCTGAGCCGGAATTTCATTGATACAAAATAGTGGAAGCGGCGTAACGCCCGTCTGGAAGAGTCAATAAAGAGAGGGAAATCGCGTCAGTCAATAGCTTGGCTGACGCGAGGGGATTATGAACGCGGTTTATCTGCGTTGAGCTGGTTAGCTTCGCCCAGCGTCGAACCCAGTTCAGCACCCGTAGTCGGGTTCAGGCTGCGATCGGAGGCGGTGCGGCTAGCCATATTCAGCAGATCGGTCTTCTGATCGGCTGGCAAAGTGGCGACTGTCGCCTCACCATCGCCACCGTCAACCGCCGGTGCCGGATCGGCCACATACTCAAAGTTTTCGTCAGAATTCCAGCTACCGCGAATATCGCCTTCACCCGCCGACATGTTGTAGTAGACGTTGGAATACTGCTCGATTGGCGGCAATTTGCCCGGCGGGAAATTGTTGCGAATTGAGTAGAGCGCTTTTTCAAACGAGATCTGGTGCGCGACTTCACGCGTCATCAAAAAGCCCAGCGCATCTTTTACGCCAACGTCATCCGTCATATTGATAAGACGCTCGTAAAGGATTTTTGCGCGCGCTTCAGCGGCAATGTTCGAACGCAGGTCAGCGGTCACCTCGCCGATGGTATCGATATAGGCCGCAGTCCACGGCACACCGCCAGAGTTGGTCAGCGGCGGCCCACCGCCGTAAAGCAGCGAGGTCAAATGGCTGTCGTTGCCGGCACCGGTGATGTTGCGATAAATTTCGCCCTCTTCCTCTGTGCCTTCAGCCAGCTGACCTTTCGCGCCTTTGTTCAGCATACCCACCAGCGATCCAATGATCTCCAGGTGGCTTAACTCTTCCGTTGCGATATCCATCAGCATATCTTTACGGCCTGGATCGTCATCGCCAAGACCCTGAGTAAAGTAGCGACATGCCGCAGCGAGTTCGCCCTGCGGTCCGCCAAACTGCTCCAGTAGCAAATTGGCGAGTCCGGGATTGGGCTTTTCAACACGGACTGTATATTGCAGTTTCTTTACGTGTCTGAACATTGCTCATTCCTTTCCAGTTGGATTTAGCCCTCTCTGGCTGGAGAGGGCCAGGCTTTAGCGTTATTTTTTTGCTTCAACGCCTTCAGCCGCGTCACGCGTCATAAACTGCTGCGTCACGTCTGGCAGATGCGTCAGGCACCATTCCGCCATTGCAATTTCTTGTTCACGGATCTGTTCAAAAATACGAGCGCCTTCGTGGTCGCCTACCAGCTGCGCCGCTGCGATCAGCGAGGTGTAGTTTGCAATTTCAAACTGCTCGAAGACATAACCGCTGATTGCGCCTTTCACGACTTCGTCGTCGGCCAGCATGCCGCCCATCGCCTGACCCATTGCAGAAAGTTTGCCCATGGCGTCTTTAAAAGCGGAGTGCGAAGTATCATTACGGTCAATAACAGACTGTAATAAGGTCTGCTGCTGGCGCGTTTCTTCAATATGCTGCTGAATACGCGCTTTTAAATCGGGATAGTGTTCAAGACGAGACGCCATTTTTTCCAGCATGCTTTCAGCTTGCTTTTCCATAGCGTGAGCATCTTTCAGCCAGGCCAGATAATTCTCTTCGTGTGTCATGATTCACCTCTTTGAAAAATGAGAATGCTGCAAAAGACGGATGTCATCGGATCAAATAATTAGCTGGTTTTCTCAGCGATCATATTCAGTTTTTCATCCGTGGCTTTTTCTTCTTGCAGCGTTTCGGCCAGTAATTTAGCCGCTTCGTCAAAGCCCAGTCTTTTCGCCATTGCGGCCAGGGTGCCGTAGGTAGCAATTTCGTAGTGCTCGACTTTCTGCGCGGCACCAATCAGGCCGGCATCGCGAACCGGGCCAGCTTCAACGGAATCGATGATCTCCTGAGCCTCTTCTACAAGGCCTTCCAGCGCATGGCATTTCATACGGCGGATGCGCAGTTCTTCAGTTTTTTCAACAATTTGGTCCAGGCGCTCAATTTGTCCGCGCGTCTCTTCCAGGTGCGCTTCAAACGCCGCTTTCAATGATTCGTCTGATGCAGCGCGCGCCATTTTTGGCAGGGCACGAGTGATCTGTTTTTCTGCACTATAGACATCGGAAAGATCGTGAATAAAAAGATCTACCAGTGTTTTAATCGCCATTACAGGTTCCTCTTGTCAAATCAGATGTTTGTTTTCCTGGCCAGGACGCTACAGAAATTAATAATAGTTGCTAAGTACAATTGCGCAAATTTAATAAAAACGAAGCGCGGAGCAAAAATGGTTTGATTAATAAGGAATATTCTTAATTTTGGCGAAACGGCCGCCTCTGCTAAATAGCGCTCGGGCAGCCTAAAGGTTATAAAAAACACGAATGGATTATCGGCTCGCTTATTACGACGCGCGGCGTGCGTGGTAAGCAAATTATCTGACGCGCCTGCCGCCGTTGCGCTATACAGCCGCAGTCAGGGTTAAATAGCCACGCGAGAGCGGCTTTACAGGCGCAACATCAGTGATTAGAGTAGCGCGCAGACATCGGCCCCCTCTGGCCGGTGCGTAAGCGTTAACGTCAACCAACGCACCACAGCGGCCTGGCCGCCTTTTGTGATGCGGATCTTATGACCCTGCGACAAATCTCTGCTGTATGCGCTTCGCGCTTTACCCAACCTGGCTTTTTCCTGCTGGTTATACTACTGACCGCGGCAAACCTGCGCGCGCCGATTACCGCCGTCGGCCCGGTGCTGGAAAACATTCGCACCGCCTTTGGCCTGAGCGCCGCGGCGGCAGGTTTTTTCAATTTTATTCCTTTAATGATGTTCGCCGCGCTGGCCCCGGTTGCCGCCGCGCTGGGCAATCGCTACGGCCTGGAGCGTAGCCTGTGGGCGGCGCTGCTGCTGGTTACGCTGGGTTCGCTTGTGCGCTGGCTTCCTGATGAGGCCGCGCTCTGGAGCGGCACCTTTATGCTCAGCGCCGGGATCGCTGCCGCTAATGTGCTGTTGCCGCCGCTGATCAAACGCGACTTTACCCACCATACCGCGAAATATATCGGGCTTTATGCCGCCACCATGTCGCTGACCGCCAGCCTGGCGTCGGGCGTTGCTGTACCGCTCGCGACGTCCGAAGCGGGCTGGCGGCTTTCGCTCGGCGTCTGGGCAGTGCCTGGCCTGGTGGCGCTGTTCGCCTGGCTACCGCTGCTGACGCCGCGCGCGGCGCGTCGGTCAGGCACGACGCCCGCCCTCTCCGCTGTTGGCGCTACGCCCTGGCGCTCAGCCATCGGCTGGCAGGTATCGCTGTTTATGGCGCTTCAGTCGCTGGCGTTTTATACCCTGATCGACTGGTTTACCCCCTACGCGCAGGCGAAGGGTTACAGCCAGGGGGAAGCTGGCTGGCTGCTGTTTCTCTATCAGGCGATTGCGATCCTTGCCAACCTCGGCTGTATGGTGGCGCTGAAGCGACTGCGCGATGCGCGTCTTACCGCGTTCGTCGCCTCCGCCGCCATTTTTTGCGGCGTGCTGGGGCTGCTGCTGCTGCCGCGTTTAGCCGCGCTGTGGCTGATTATCGCCGGTCTGGGCGCTGGCGCCTCGCTGGTGCTCTGCCTGTCGCTGTTTAACCTGCGCGCGCGCGATCATCGCCAGGCGTCGCAGCTTTCTGGTATGGCGCAGTGCGTAGGCTATGCGCTGGCGGCACTCGGCCCGCTGTTCTTTGGCATTGTGCATGAGCAGAGCGGCGACTGGACGCTGCCGCTCTCGCTGCTGGCGGCCCTGAGTTTTATGCAAATGCTGCTCGCGCCGCTGGCTGGCAGCGCCAGGCAAATGAGGTGAGTCGCTGCGCGCAATGGCTTGTAAACAGGCGTTGAGCAGCTGAGTTAACGTAGCGGCGGCAGGGTTGCGTGGAAGATTTCACAAAATTTGCGTCCGCTGCATTGATTCGGCGTCGGCACACGTTCATTATCCGGCGCCAGACGCCTCAGAAAAGGAGATTCACTCGTGCCTGAACTCAGCAATGCGCTACTGGAAGAGATTCTGGAGCAGGTTCGTCCGCTTACCGCGCGCGGCAAGGTCGCCAGCTATATCCCTGCGCTGGCCGAAGTGCCTGCGCACGCGCTGGGGATCGCTATTGCCACCCCCGACGGTCAGACCTGGCAGGCGGGCGATGCGCAGACCCGCTTCTCTATCCAGTCCATCTCTAAAGTGTTGTCGTTAAGCGTCGCGCTGACGCGCTATAGCGACGACGAAATCTGGCAGCGCGTCGGCAAGGAGCCTTCCGGCCAGCCGTTTAACTCGCTGGTGCAGCTGGAGCTGGAGCAGGGCAAGCCGCGTAATCCTTTTATCAATGCGGGCGCGCTGGTGGTGTGCGATATGCTGGAAACGCGCCTGACCGCGCCGCGCCAGCGAATGCTGGAGATTGTGCGTCGGCTGAGCGGTCAGCCCGATATTAACTATGACCGACAGGTGGCCCGCTCCGAGTATGAACACTCGGCGCGCAACGCCGCTATCTCCTGGCTGATGAAGTCGTTCGGCAACTTCCATAACGACGTCAGCGAGGTGATGCAGACCTATTTCCACTACTGCTCGCTCTCTATGAGCTGCGTCGAGCTGGCGCGCAGCTTTGTTTATCTGGCGAATCAGGGTAAAGCAGCGGATGGCTCGCCGTTTATTACACCGCGGCAGGCGAGACAGATTAACGCGCTGATGATCACCAGCGGTATGTATGACGGCGCGGGGGAATTCGCCTGGCGCGTCGGTATGCCAGCCAAATCGGGCGTTGGCGGCGGCATTATCGCGATTATTCCTCACAAAATGAGCATTGCGGTCTGGTCGCCAGGGCTGGATGCCATCGGCAACTCCCTGACGGGAACGGCCGCGCTGGAACTGCTCAGCGAGCGTCTCGGCAGCTCGGTTTTCTGACGCACCCAGCGGATGTTACAGGTGTAAACGCCAGACGTAAGATTTTTTACAGATTTAGCCCCGTTCAGGGCCGTAACGCGGTAAAATAGCGCCTGACGTTTACCAGCCAGTGATGTTTTCATGACCTTTTTCACCCCGTTGCAACAGCGACTCAGCGCCTGCCTGGCTATCCTGGCGGTGCTGCTGTTGTTCGTCGCGCCTGTGGTGTCTAAGGATCTGATGGCGCGCCACAACAGCGCGATGCCCGCCCAG
The DNA here is from genome assembly GCF_002431095.1 of Pantoea sp. UBA5923. NCBI lineage: Bacteria > Pseudomonadati > Pseudomonadota > Gammaproteobacteria > Enterobacterales > Erwiniaceae > Pantoea > Pantoea sp. UBA5923. The sequence continues at coordinate 11,599 of NZ_DJDN01000015.1, forward strand.
ATAGTGATGTCGTCTGGCGACGATGCCATGCCCATGATGCATCATATGGACGGCGACATGATGATGCCCTCAGGACATATGATGTCCACCGACGAGGGTTTCGCCTGCGGCTACTGCGATCTGCTGGTGCATGTGCCGCTGATGATCTGGGCTGCGGTTCCCCTGCTCTGGCTGATGATGCTGATCTCGCGCGCGCCGCCGCCGACGCGGCGCGCAGATCCCCCACCGCGCCGACGTGAGCGCCGCGTTTACCGGCCTCGCGCTCCGCCTTCCCGCTGCGCTTTTTTTTAATCAGAACGCCTGCTTTTCTGCTGTGTGACGCGGCGGAAACGGGTTCATCTTTAACTGAATAAAAATGGATGAGCTATGTCATCAATTCGGGAAACGGTACGGCCACACGGCTCGCTGTTTAATTTGCTGCGCCGCCTGCACTTTTACATCGGGCTGTTTATCGCCCCCTTTATCTTTATCGCGGCGCTAACCGGCACCCTGTACGTGCTGACGCCGCAGATTGAGAATGTGCTTTACTCTTCCGCGCTGACCACCGAGGCGCAGGGCGTGGCGAAGCCGCTTTCGGCGCAGATTACGGCGGCGCGTCGTCATACTGGCGAAGGGGCGCGTATTTATGCGGTGCGTCCGGCCCCTGGCGCGCAGGACACCACGCGCGTGCAGTTCAGCCAGAGCGATCTCGGCCCGTCAGAGTCGCGCTCGGTGTTTATCGATCCCTATACCTTACAGGTTAAGGGCGATATGACGGTTTATGGCACCAGCGGTGTGCTGCCGCTGCGGATGTGGCTGGATCAGCTGCATCGCGGTCTGCTGCTGGGCGACTTCGGCCGTCTCTACAGCGAGCTGGCCGCCTCCTGGCTCTGGGTCGCCGCGCTGGGCGGTCTGGTGCTGTGGCTCGGCACGCGACCGCGTCGACAGGCGAAAAAGCGCTCCTCCAGCTTTGCCTTTGCTCGCCACTGGCATATCACGCTCGGCCTCGTGCTGGCGCTGGGTCTGGTGTTCTTCTCCATCACCGGCCTCACCTGGTCGCAGTGGGCGGGCGGCAATATTGATAAAATGCGCAGCGATTTCGGCTGGCTGACGCCGCAGGTACGCACCGCGCTCGACGATAGCGCGCCTGCTGCGACCGCCGATCCGCATGCCGACCATCGCGCGATGCCGCAGATGGACGGTATGGATATGAGCAATATGGCGATGCCCGCCATGCCGGCCAAAGCGGCGAACGCCCCGGACGCCGACTGGGACAACGTGCTTAACGCCGCGCGCCGCAATGGTATTCATGCCGCCAGAGTCGAACTGCGCCAGCCGAAAGAGAGCGGCCAGGCCTGGACGGTCAGCGAGATCGATCGCAGCTGGCCAAGTCAGGTTGATGCCGTTTCCGTGGACCCCGCCAGTTTCGCTATCGTCGATCGCGTTGAGTTCGCCCATTTTCCGCTGGTGGCGAAGCTGACGCGCTGGGGCGTCGATGCGCATATGGGCGTGCTGTTCGGCTTGCCGAATCAGCTGCTGCTGGCCTTGTTCGGTTTTGGGCTGTGCGCCATGATCGCGCTGGGCTATCGCATGTGGTGGATCCGCCGTCCGGCGCTCCCTGCGCAGAATCCGGCGCAGACGCTTCTCACCGCCTGGCAGGCGTTGCCGCGCTATGCGCAGGGCGCATCGCTGATCCTGGCTCTGGCGCTGGGTTGGGCGCTGCCGGTGATGGGCGCCAGCCTGCTGATCTTTATCGCGCTCGATCTGCTGCGCTGGCGACGCGCGCAGCGCGCCGCTTTGCCGCAGCCGGAAACGCCGCTGGATCAGCAGTCGCCGCTGGGTATCGTGCGCGGTCGCTTCGCCGCCAAACAGAAAGAGATGCGTTATTTCCTGCGCAGCGTGGTGATTTTATGGCTGATTGTCGGCACGGTGATGGGTAAAGCCATTATCAGCGGGGTGATCGATCAGTACCATATCGCCTTTAGTGACTGGTCGCTGATGATGTACGTTACTCAGGCGCTGATGGTGCTCCTCTATACCTCGGTCTTTACCGGTCTGATGTCGATTCCGCTGTGGTATTTCTTCCTCGGCGAAAGCGACGAACAGGGCAAATAAAGCCTCAAGCTGCTCGTCTGCAAGGGCGGGCAGCTTGTTCAAAAAAGTTGAACTCTCTCGGCAAATCTCCCCCCTTCTCATCTTTTCCAGCAGGTTTATTATCCCTCTGTGACCTTATAACGGGAGAAGATGATGAACGTCGTACGTGCCCATCGCGGCCAGCTGTTTGAATATGGTCCCTTTACCATTCGCCGTCTGCGTCCGGGTGAACGCTTCGGGCCGCTGGCGATTGTCGATATGACGACGCTAAAGCTCGGCGCACGCATCCCGATGCATGAGCACGTTAATGACGACATCCTGAGCTACGTCTGGCGCGGATCGGTGCAGCATACCGATCCCAGCGGTGAACGTACGCCGCTGTCGGCGAAACGCGTCATGGTGGTGAATGCGGGCGAAGGTCTGCGACACGAGGAGTCTGCGCCGCTGATTGAAGCGGAAGTGTTGCAGGCATTTATCCGTCCGGCCCGCGCCGGCGGCGCAGCGAAAACTCAATTGCTGGAACGCGCTGAGGGCATCGCCCACAATGCCTGGACATGGCTGGCAGGCCCGGAAGGCAGTGCCGCGCCGCTGACGCTGCGCCAGGCGATTCATATTTACGATATTCGTCTGGAACGGGGTAAATCCCTTGATGTCCCCGCTATTCCAGGCTTCGCGCCCTGGCTGGCGGTGCTGGATGGCGTGGTGAATCTGGATGGTCAACGTCTGCATAAAGGGGATGTGGCTGGCGATACTGAAGCGCTGCCCGCCGTGACCGCCGAGCGCGACGCCACGCTGATCTGTTTCCTGGTGGATGCGCAAGCGACCGGGGTGATGAGCGGCACCATCAGCGGCAGTTGATTACAGCCGGTGGCGCTTTGTTAAGACGGGGAGCAGCATAGCCAAAGGTGCCGAAAGGCCGTAAGCCTTTTGGCAACCAGCTACGCTGCCCGTGTAACGGCGGCGATCAACCTCAGCACCAAGCGTTTTTTATTACGTATGGTGCTGAATGCGCTGTAGCCGGTGCCTGAACTGGCGCACCTCCTCACGCGACCAGCAGCGTTCCCTGAACGCCACGTTTTTCACGGGTTCCGGCAGCGGCACACCCTCCAGCGATCCCCGATTACAGTAGGCACGAACCAGCCTCAGCGGTGATACGCCAAGGTAACGTGCAAATTCTGAAAGCGTCATTAACTCACTTTTCATATCCGTCTCCTTTTGCGAATGTATATCTGCATCTTCGATTCCTTTCAGGGCGAGTTGTTTGATCTGGCGCAGTGAAAAAGTGATTAATTTTTGACCCAGGCGTAAAAATTCATATTTCCTTAACTGGCGAAGCGGCGCTTTTTCACCCAGGCTTGAGGCTCTTCTCTTCTGCGTGCGAGGATACGTGAAACCCTTCCTGCTGCTTATCCCTTTACTGTTGCCCGGCCTTGCTGGCGCGCATACCTTTGAAACGGGAAAACCTCTTCCCCCGGTTTTTATCGCTAACGAAGGCGAACTGGTAATGCAGCATGAGATGCTGGGCTATCAGCGCTGGAGCAGCCAGTCGCTGACTGGCAAAGTGCGCATGGTCATTCACGTCGCCGGACGGCTTTCGGCCAAAGAGCAAAATGCGCCGCTGATCGCTGCTATCCAGCAGGCGAACTTTCCGCGCAGCCGCTTTCAGACCACCACCATCGTTAATACCGACGACGCTATTCCAGGCAGCGCCATTTTCGTCGAGCGCAGCATCAGGTCGAGTAAGCACGACGCGCCCTGGCAGGATTTTGTTATCGACAGCAGCGGTGTGGCGCAGAACAGCTGGCAACTGACGCCACACGGCTCCGCCGTGGTTCTGCTGGACAGGCAAGGCAGGGTTCGCTTTGCCAAAGACGGCGCCCTGACGCCGCAGGAGGTTAAGCAGGCCGTCGCTTTGCTTAATCAGATGCTTAACGATGAGCCAGCGCCGCCCGAGGCCGCACTTAGTTCGTGAGTAAAATTATTGTTTTATTGCCACTTATTCCCGTTTTGCTCCTCAGCCTGACAATTCTCGACTACGCTTTATTTCACCGCCGCGTCAAAACAAAACAACCACGCTTAGCGCGCGGCGGATCTAAAAATAACAGGCACTGATTTTTTAATGATGGCTCCTTAAGCGCCACTTTGTTCATTCATTGCAATCACGACAGGCCGACGCTCACCTGCAAGTAAGGACTGCCATCATGACCATTTTTGCTGAAAGAGATCTCACCCTCATCCCCAGCGACCCCCTGATGTTACTGGCCAGCATCGAGCAACGTCTCGATCGACTGCTGCCGGTTGAAAGCGAACGCGACTGCGTGGGCCTCGCCATGCGCGAAGGCGCGCTGGCGCCGGGTAAACGCATTCGGCCGGTGCTGCTGATGCTGGCTGCTCACGACCTTGGCTACCGCGATGAACTCAGCGGTCTGCTGGACCTCGCCTGCGCCATTGAGATGGTGCATGCCGCCTCACTGATACTCGACGATATCCCCTGTATGGACGATGCCGAACTGCGGCGCGGTCGTCCAACCATTCATCGCCAGTTCGGCGAATCGGTCGCTATTCTGGCGGCCGTCGCCCTGCTGAGCCGCGCCTTTGGCGTGATTGCGCTGGCCGACGGCATCAGCAGCCAGGCGAAGACGCAGGCCGTGGCTGAACTCTCCCACTCCGTTGGCATTCAGGGTCTGGTGCAGGGACAGTTCCGCGATCTGACCGAAGGCGGCCAGCCGCGCAGCGCTGATGCTATTCAGCTCACCAATCATTTTAAAACCAGCGCGCTGTTTAGCGCAGCGATGCAGATGGCCTCCGTCGTCGCTGGCGCGCCGCTGGAGTCGCGTGAAAAACTGCACCGCTTCGCGCGGGATCTCGGCCAGGCGTTTCAGCTGCTGGACGATCTGAGCGACGGGCAGAGCGACACCGGAAAAGATGCGCATCAGGACGTGGGGAAATCAACGCTGGTCAATATGCTGGGCAGCAAAGTGGTCGAGAAACGCCTGCGCGACCATCTGCGACGCGCCGATCGCCATCTCGCCTCCGCCTGCAGCAACGGCTACTCCACCCGGCATTTTGTGCAGGCCTGGTTCGAAAAAAAACTCGCTATGGTCGGCTGACCGCGCGTTTCCCGTCTGAGTATATGGAGCAGCAATGAAGGACACGGACCTGACGAAACGCAAAAACGATCATCTGGACATTGTTCTGCGTAACACCACGCCAGCGCCAGGCAGCTTCGCCCGCTGGCAATTCACCCACTGCGCCCTGCCAGAGCTGCATCTGGATCAGATCGATCTGCGCACCCGGCTGTTCAACCGCAGCATGCAGGCCCCTTTTCTTATCAGTTCGATGACCGGCGGCGCAACGCGCGCGCGCGCCATCAATCACCATCTCGCCGAGGCGGCGCAGACGCTTGGCCTGGCGCTTGGGGTAGGCTCGCAGCGCGTGGCGCTGGAAAGCGAGAACAACTTTGGCCTGACGCGCGACCTGCGCCGTATCGCTCCTGATATTCCGCTACTGGCGAACCTTGGCGCGGCGCAGATCCTGGGCGAACAGGGCCGCAGGCTGGCGCTAAACGCGGTCAATATGATTGAAGCGGATGCGCTGATCGTCCATCTGAATCCTCTGCAGGAGGCTTTGCAGCGCGGCGGCGATCGCGACTGGCGCGGCGTGCTGGAGGCGATTGCGCAGCTGGTGAAGTCGCTGCCTGTGCCGGTGGTGGTGAAGGAAGTAGGAGCGGGTATCTCGCCGCAGGTTGCGCAGCGGCTCGCTGAAGCGGGCGTCAGCATGATCGATATAGCGGGCGCAGGCGGCACCAGCTGGGCGGCGGTTGAGGGTGAACGCGCCAGCAATCCGCAGCAGCGCGCGGTGGCAATGGCCTTCGCCGACTGGGGCATCCCAACCGACGAGGCGCTGCGCGCAGTGCGCGACAGGCTGCCCGCTATGCCGCTTATCGCCTCCGGCGGCATCCGCGACGGCATCGATGCGGCGAAAGCGCTGCGGCTGGGCGCGGATATCGTCGGCCAGGCTGCGGCGGTGCTCAGCAGCGCCCTGCACTCCGCCGACGCGGTTATTGCGCATTTTCAGACGCTGATTGAACAGCTGCGGGTCGTCTGCTTCTGTACCGGCAGCGCAAACCTGCGTGAGCTGCGTCTCGCGCCGCTGCAGCGCAGCGGAGAGGCGCGATGAGCCATTTCGCGGCGATCGCGCCGCCCTTTTACAGCCATATGCGCGCGCTGCAGGCGCTGGCGCAGACGCTGATCGCGCGGGGCCATCGCGTCACCTTTATTCAACAGGCGGATGCCGCCGCGCTGCTGAACGATGCGGCCGTCGGTTTTCATGCCGTCGGGCTGGAAACGCATCCTGTCGGCACGCTCGACCGCACGCTGCAGCTGGCGGCGCACCCTGGCGGTTTAGGCATTCTGCGTCTGATCGGCGATATGGCCAGCAGCACCGATATGCTGTGCCGCGAACTGCCCGACGCGCTGCGGTCGCTGGCGGTAGATGGCCTGATTGTCGACCAGATGGCACCCGCCGGCGGGCTGGTAGCGGAGGCGATGCAGCTGCCCTTCGTGTCGGTCGCCTGCGCCCTGCCCGTTAACCGCGAAGCGCATTTCCCGTTGCCGGTGATGCCTTTTCTCTGGGGAACCAGCAGCGCCGCGCGGGAGCGATTCGCCTCCAGCGAAAAAATCTATGACTGGCTGATGCGCGGCCACGATCGCGTGCTGGCACATTATGCCCGCGCCTTTGGCCTCGCTGGCGGCCGCCAGCCACATCAGTGCTTATCGCCGCTGGCGCAGATTAGCCAGCTGCCGCACGCGCTCGACTTTCCGCGCCGCGAACTGCCCGCGCATTTTCACGCCACCGGCCCGCTGCGCGAGCCTGCGCCATCAACCGCGATGCCGCTGTTTAGCGATGGCAAACAGCCGCGTATTTTCGCCTCTCTCGGCACGCTGCAGGGCGGCCGCTACGGGCTGTTTAAAACCCTGGCGAAAGCCTGCCGCGAACTGAATGCAGAGCTGTTGATCGCCCACTGCGGCGGCCTGAGCGATTTTCAGGCGCGAAAGTTAATGCGCGCTGGCGCGGCGCAGGTCGCCTCTTTTGTCGATCAGCGCGCCGCGCTGGCGCAGGCGGACGTAGCGATCACTCACGGCGGCCTGAATACGGTGCTGGACGCGGTGGCGCAGGGAACGCCGCTGCTGGCGATCCCGCTGGCCTTTGACCAGCCCGGCATCGCCGCGCGTCTGACGCACCATGGGCTGGGCATTCGCGCCTCACGCTTTGCCACCAGCCATCAGATTGCGCGCCGCCTGGGTCGCTTGCTGCAGGATCGGGCGATTAAACAGCGTATGTCGCTGCTGCAACCGCAGCTGGCAGCCCTCGGCGGCGTTGAGCGCGCAGCCGATATCACCGAACGCGCGCTGCTGACGCGCCAGCCAGTTCGCGCGGAGAAAAATTATGACATCGCAGTATGATCTGCTGTTGCTGGGGGCGGGGCTGGCGAACGGTCTGCTGGCGCTGCGTCTTAAGCAGCAGCAACCAGGTCTGCGCGTGCTGGTACTGGATGCCGACGCCAGAGCGGGTGGGAATCACACCTGGTGCTTTCACGCCGACGATCTCAGCGACCAGCAGCATCAGTGGATCGCGCCGCTGGTGGCGCACCACTGGCCGCACTACGAAGTGCGTTTTCCTCAGCTGACGCGCCAGCTCGACAGCGGCTATTTTTGCGTAACTTCATCGCGCTTTGACGAGGTGCTGCGCGCAGCGCTCGGCGACGCGCTGCGGCTTAACCAGACCGTCGCCTGCTGCGGGCCTGACCACGTTCAGCTCGCCAGCGGCGAAGTGCTGCGCGCCCGCGCCGTGATTGACGGTCGCGGCTATCAGCCTGACGCCGCTCTGCAAATCGGCTTTCAGGCCTTTGTTGGGCAGGAGTGGACGCTTAGCCAGCCTCATCAGCTTGAAGGGCCGATTCTGATGGACGCTACCGTCGACCAGCAGGGCGGCTATCGTTTCGTCTATACGCTTCCGCTCTCGCCGACGCGGCTGCTGATCGAAGATACGCACTACATCGATGACGCCTCGCTGGCGGCGGCGCAGGCGCGTCAGAATATCTGCGATTACGCCGCACGTCAGGGCTGGCAGCTGGCGACGCTAGTACGCGAAGAACGCGGCGCGCTGCCGATTACGCTGGCGGGCGACTTCGAACGTTTCTGGCATCATCGTCAGCCCTGCGTCGGCCTGCGCGCCGGGCTTTTCCATCCCACTACCGGCTATTCGTTACCGCTGGCGGCGTCGCTGGCGGACGCGCTGGCAACGGAACAGGATTTTTCCCCTGACGCGCTTGCCCCGCGTATTCACCGCTTCGCCCAGGCGGCGTGGCGGGAACAGGGCTTCTTTCGCATGCTTAACCGCATGCTGTTTCTGGCCGCCGATGCGGATCAACGCTGGCGCGTTATGCAGCGTTTTTACGGTCTGTCGGAGGGACTGATCGCCCGATTTTACGCTGGGCGGCTTACCCTGGTCGACCGGGCGCGCATTCTTAGCGGCAAACCGCCGGTGCCGGTGCTGGCGGCGATACAGGCTATTCTCACTCAACCTTCTGGACGAAGAACATTACGATGAAGCAGACCACGGTAATTGGCGCAGGATTTGGCGGACTGGCGCTGGCGATTCGCCTGCAGGCGGCAGGCATTCCAACGCGACTGCTGGAGCAGCGCGACAAGCCGGGCGGCCGCGCTTATGTTTATCAGGATCAGGGCTTTACCTTTGATGCTGGCCCAACGGTTATTACCGACCCCAGCGCTATCGAGGAGCTGTTCACGCTGGCGGGCAAATCGATGCGTGACTACGTTGAGCTGCTGCCGGTCACGCCTTTCTACCGGCTCTGCTGGGAGTCGGGCGAGGTGTTTAGCTATGACAACGATCAGGCGCGGCTGGAGGCGGAGATCCGTAAATTCAATCCGCGCGACGTAGCAGGCTATCAGCGCTTTCTCGATTACTCGCGCGCGGTGTTCGCCGAAGGCTATCTTAAGCTCGGCACCGTTCCCTTTCTGTCGTTTCGCGATATGCTGCGTGCCGCCCCTCAGCTGGCGCGTCTGCAGGCGTGGCGCAGCGTCTACAGCAAGGTGGCGAGCTTTATTGAGGATGATAAGCTGCGCCAGGCTTTCTCTTTTCACTCTCTGCTGGTTGGCGGCAACCCTTTCGCTACCTCCTCCATCTATACCCTGATCCATGCGCTGGAGCGGGAATGGGGCGTCTGGTTTCCGCGCGGCGGCACCGGCGCGCTGGTACAGGGCATGCTGCGACTGTTTCAGGATTTAGGCGGCACGCTGGAGTTGAATGCGCGCGTCAGCCATATCGAAGCGAAGGATGCCGCGATTTCCGCTGTGCATCTGCAAGATGGCCGGGTGTTTGAGACCCGCGCGGTCGCCTCCAATGCCGATGTGGTGCATACCTACAGCGACCTGCTTGGCCAGCACCCCGCCGCTGCGGTTCAGGGCAGAAAACTGAAAGGCAAGCGCATGAGCAACTCGCTGTTC
>NZ_DJDN01000015.1:21268-47188 GCF_002431095.1 Pantoea sp. UBA5923
GCAACTCGCTGTTCGTGCTCTATTTCGGCCTGAATCATCATCACGATCAGCTGGCGCACCACACTGTCTGCTTCGGCCCGCGCTACCGCGAGCTGATTGACGAAATCTTTAACCACGACGGACTGGCGGAGGATTTTTCCCTCTATCTGCATGCGCCCTGCGTCACTGACCCCTCGCTTGCGCCGCCAGGCTGCGGCAGCTATTACGTACTGGCGCCGGTTCCTCATCTTGGCACCGCCGACCTTGACTGGAGCGTAGAGGGGCCGCGCCTGCGCGATCGCATTTTCGCCTATCTGGAAGAGCACTATATGCCCGGCTTGCGCAGCCAGCTGGTAACGCACCGCATGTTTACGCCGTTCGATTTTCGCGACGAGCTTAATGCCTATCAGGGCTCCGCCTTTTCCGTTGAACCGATTTTGCGGCAGAGCGCGTGGTTCCGGCCGCATAACCGCGACAGTCACATTCGCAATCTCTATCTGGTTGGCGCAGGCACGCATCCTGGAGCAGGCATTCCTGGCGTGATCGGCTCAGCCAAAGCGACCGCAAGCCTGATGCTGGAGGATCTGCATGAATAATCCGACGCTGTTGCACCATGCGGTAGAGACGATGGAAGTAGGCTCAAAGAGTTTCGCCACCGCGTCTAAGCTGTTTGATGCGAAAACGCGCCGCAGCGTGCTGATGCTCTACGCCTGGTGCCGCCACTGCGACGACGTAATTGACGATCAGCAGCTGGGTTTTCCTGGCGACCTCCCCTCGACGCAAACGCCGCAGCAGCGGCTGGCTCATCTGGAACTTAAAACCCGCCAGGCTTATGCGGGCGCGCAAATGCATGAACCGGCTTTCGCCGCCTTTCAGGAGGTGGCGCTCGCCCATGATATCTCTCCGGCTTACGCCTTCGATCATCTGGAGGGGTTCGCCATGGACGTGCGTGGCGCGCGCTATGAAACCTTTCAGGATACGCTGCGCTACTGCTACCACGTCGCTGGCGTGGTAGGACTGATGATGGCGCAGATTATGGGCGTACGCGACGCGGCCGTACTGGATCGCGCCTGCGATCTCGGCATCGCCTTTCAGCTGACCAACATTGCGCGCGATATTGTCGAAGATGCCCGGGTCGGGCGCTGTTACCTGCCGGAAAGCTGGCTGGAGGAGGCCGGACTGGATCGGCTTCACTTCGCCGATCGCCATCATCGCCCAGCGCTGGCGCGGCTGGCGCGCCGTCTGGTGAGCGAGGCGGAGCCCTACTACGCTTCCGCCTCGGCCGGACTCGCCGGGTTGCCGCTGCGCTCCGCCTGGGCGATTGCTACGGCGAAAGAGGTCTATCGGCGCATCGGGGTAAAGGTGTATCGCGCGGGGGAAACCGCCTGGGATTGCCGCCAGTCCACCAGCAAACAGGAGAAGCTCCTGCTGCTGGCGGCTGGCGCGGCGCAGGCGGTCAAATCTCGGGCGGCCGTTTCGCCGCCGCGTCCGGCTGAGCTTTGGCAGCGTCCGCGTTAGCCTGACGCCCGTGTCGCTGACGCAGCGTCGCCTGTAATTTTGACAGCGGCGGCGCATAGAGGAAGCCGAATGAAACGCAGTCTTCCCGACCGCGCACCGCATGATGCATACGATGCGCCATATAGAGCCGTTTAAAGTAGCCGCGGCGCGGAATGTACTTAAAGGGCCAGCGCTGATGGACCAGGCCGTCATGCACGATAAAATAGAGCAGCCCATAGAGCGTCATGCCTGCCCCTATCCACTGTAACGGCCAGACGCCGCGGCTGCCCAGGTAGATCAACGCAATCGCCAGTAAGGCGAATACCACTGCGTAAAGATCGTTGATTTCAAACCAGCCGGAATGCGGCTCATGATGCGACCGATGCCAGCCCCATCCCCATCCATGCATAATATATTTGTGCGACAGCGCGGCAGTAATTTCCATCGCGACGACGGTCAGCAACACAATCAAAGTATTCCACAACCACAGCATAATCTCTCCCGTCAGTGCATCCTGCAAGCCAGCGCCAGCTGGCCCTCATCAGCTGCGGCATCCCGCAGGCGAACCTTAAGTCTAGGCTATGGCCTGTAATTCGCCGCAGGGTTTAACCGCATTATCCGCGCCGCCGCGCGATGCAAAATCGGTGAATTTCCGGCATTAGCACAAAAGGCAATGGCGCGAGCGGCCTGCGCTGCCGTAGACTGCGGCGGCAAAAAAACAAAACAGGGATTACAACAAGATGAAACTTTTCTACAAAGCGGGCGCCTGTTCGCTGACTACCCATATCATTCTGCACGAAACCGGTTTGCCGCATACCTCCGTCGCGGTGGATTTGAAAACCAAACGTACCGCAGAAGGCGAAGATTTTCTGGCGATCAACAGCAAGGGCTATGTGCCGGCGCTGCAGCTGGATAATGGTCACGTACTGACCGAAGGCGCCGTAATCGCGCAGTACCTGGCAGACCTGAAGCCGGAAAGTAATTTGCTGGCGGCAAGCGGCGAAGCGCGCTATGCGGTGCTGGAGTGGATGAACTTTATTTCAACCGAACTGCACAAGGGTATCGGCGCTTTCTTTAATCCAGCCATAACGCCAGAGTGGAAGGCGGCGGCAACCGCCACGCTGACCAAACGCCTTGACTGGCTGGCGGAAGCGCTGGGCGATAACAGCTTCCTTTACGCTAACCATTTCACCATTGCCGATGCGTATCTCTTCAACGTGCTGAGCTGGTTCCGCGTGGTTGACTTCAGCCTGGATCGCTGGCCGGCGCTGCAACGTTTTGCTGCGACCCATGCGCAGCGCCCGTCTGTGATCGCCGCCATGAAGTCGGAAGGTCTGCTGTAATAAAACAGCGCGCCCGACGGGCGCGCTCTTCAATCAGAAATCCGCTTTCAGCACGATGCGATAGTGCGCCTTACCGGCGCGCAGGTGATCGAGCGCGTCGTTGATTTTCGACATCGGGAAGTATTCCACGGTTGGCGCGATATCCGCGCGCGACGCCAGACGAAGCAGCGAACGCAGCTGACCCGGCGAGCCGGTAGATGAGCCAGTAACCGCGCGATCGCCCGTGATAAGCGTAAACGCAGGCACCTCAAACGGCTTCATCACTGCGCCGACGGTATGGAACTTGCCTTTCGCCGCCAGCGCCTGGAAATAGGGCTGCCAGTCGAGATCGACCGCGACGGTGCTGATAATCAGGTCAAACTGGCCCGCCAGCTTTTTCAGCGCTTCCGGATCGCGGCTGTTAACGACGTAATCCGCACCCATCTGCTTAATGGTTTCGGTTTTAGAGGGCGACGAGCTGAACGCCGTCACTTCCGCGCCGAGCGCGCGCAGCAGTTTAATCGCCATATGGCCGAGTCCGCCAATGCCGATTACGCCAACACGGCTGGTAGCGGTAATGTTGTGCATCAGCAGCGGTTTAAAGACGGTGATGCCGCCGCACAGCAGCGGGCCTGCGGTGGCGGGATCCAGGTTTTCCGGCAGCGGGATCGCCCATTGCCAGTTAGCGCGTAGATGACTGGCGAAACCGCCATGATTGTTGATGGTAGAGACTTTGTTGTTTACGCAGTTTACCTGCTCGCCGTTGATGCAGGCGTCGCAGTGCTGACAGCTCTTGGCCGTCCAGCCGATGCCCACGCGCTGGCCAATGTTCAACCCTTTATTTTTGGCGCTGTCGCCCAGCGCGACCACGCGGCCAATCACCTCATGGCCTGCGATCAGCGGATAGGTCGAGCCGCCCCACTCGTTATCGATCATGGACAGATCGGAGTGGCACACGCCGCAGTAATCGACTTCAACTTCGACATCTTCCGCCGCCAGCGGGCCGGGATCGTACTCATAAGGTTGAAGCGCTTCTCCAGCCTTCATCACTGCGTAACTTTTAAATTTCATGCTTTCCTCGCTGATATAGTGAATGCGCTCAGGGCATTTTGGCGCTAAAGCTGTCCGCGACCGTCACGAACTGCCCGCCGCCAAGATGATGCAGAGTGTGCAGTGCGCGGCTTTCGGCGCTGAAATGCCAGCGCCCCTCATAAAAGACGCGGCTGTCAGCCGCCGCCGCGACAACTTCGCCGAACAGCGTGTCGTAGTTTTGCTGCGCTTCTGTTGCCGGCAGCAGCCGGCACTCCAGCCAGGCGACGCAGCTCTCTTCCAGCAGCGGCACGCCCAGCTCGGGGCCATTGATGGCCTGAATGTTATAGGCGGCGAATTTATCGTGATCGCGTCCTGAGGTATTGCCTACGGCATAGGTCAGATCGGCAAAGGCAGCAGCCGGGACGCAGACGCCAAATGCACCGCTCGACTCGATCAGCTCGCGCGACCAGGTTGCTTTATCCACCACAATAGCCACGCGCGGCGGAGTGAACTCTACCGGTGTAGACCAGGCGGCGGCCATCACATTGCGGCGTTGCGTTTGCGGATGCTGGCTGGTAATCAGAATGGTAGGACCATGGTTAAGCAGGCGGCTGGCGTGCTGAAGCGCCACCGGTTGGAAATGCGACATATCGATTCCTTACTGAAATTGACGCACACTGCTTTGCACATCATAAATTGCTGTAAACGTTTTACTTTACGCGTTTTCGCTATTTGAGGTTTACCGCTGCGTGCCGGGCCATTTTTATAAGAGATCGTGGTTCAACGGCGTGCGGAAAGCGTGGCGCGCTGCGGTCATCAGCTGATCGGCCGTCACTGTGGGGGGCAGCCGCATCAGGACTTTGCTGGCCTGCCAGTAACACAGCACCATAATTTCGTCCGTTTCGCTTTCTGCCAGCTCTCTCAGCCGCGCGCGCAGCGAGAGTACGTTCAGCGTTTGCTGCTCGTCCAGCATCTCTTCGATAGTCTTGTTTATGACATCGTGGATTATCTTCCAGGAAAGATTAGTAAGCAAAATCAACCTCTTCTAGCCCTTTCCGGCTCGGGAGCTGTTATAACTTTTACTGCGCAGACAAAACGTCTGCGGATGAGTTAATGTTAATCTGGCATTAACTATAGTCGTATCGCCGGGCTTTCGGCGACTTTTACATAGTGGGATTATCACAGTGAAAGCGTTTTCAGAAATGAAGAGGATTTCGTGGTAAACCGCGGTCTGGCCCACTGCTTTAGCACCGGCGTCGCGCCAGCCGAAAGTGAGTGACCAGCTTTCGCAGAAGCCATTATTCGAGAGGGAACAGGAGTCATGATGAGTACAGAACGTTTGCATGCCGATCCGCTGATCTGGGGAGATGGACCGCGCGTTTTCGAAGTTTTTCTGGAGCCTACCTGCCCGTTTTCCGTCCGCGCGTTTAATAAGCTTGATGCGCTGCTTGAATACGTTGGCGAAAATGAAATGACGCTAAAAATTCGTCTGCATTCGCAGCCGTGGCATCTCTATTCAGGCGTAATTGTGCGATATATTCTTGCCGCTTCGACGCTGCCGCAAGGGAAACAAGCTGCCAGAGCGGTGCTGAAAGCGGTGGCCGATCACCGTGAAGATTTTGAATTTATCGACCACTGCCGCGGGCCGAATATGCAAACCACGCCTGAAGAGATTGTTGAGCGCTTAAAGCAGTACAGCGGCATTGACGCTCGTGCGCCTTTCGACCGAGCAGAACTGCAAAATGAGATTAAATGGCACTGTAAATATGCGCGACAAAACGGCGTGCACGTCTCGCCTGGTTTTATGATTAACGGGCTTATTCAGCCTGATATGGGCAGCGGCGATGAGGTTAGCGAGTGGGCTAAACGCTTAATGGCATGATGGGTTTTCGCCTGCTTATTCCGCAGGCGAATTAAAGGTTTGATCGGTGTCGTCATCTTCGTAAGCAGGTATTTCTACATCGTCCGGTAAGGGTTCTGTATCGGGACGTTCTGACATCTTTTACCTCCTCATATCACCGCTGAAAAACTTAACATATCGCTACATCACTGCTTCTTTCAGACGCCTTTTGGACAAAACGCGTCAGAGAGTAAAAATTCGCTGTTATACCGTTTCGCCTGCCCACTGAAATGGTTGTTCGATCAGGCAATTACGCAGGTTAAATAAACAACGAAGCGCGCGGCAGGCTTCGGTTACATCTGGCAATATAATAAACTACTGAAACTAGCTGCGATGCCGATAAATTGATATGTGCAGACGGGGAGGTCGACAGCGAGCCAACACCAGGGCAAATGCGTCGACTTCCCCGCTGCAGCTGTTCTAATTCAGACCTGCCGGTCTCCCGACAGGCTGAATAAACGCGCGTTACGGACGTTTCAGCAGCGGATCGACTTTATCCTTGTCCTCAACCCCTGCCACACCGCTTCTTTCGACGATGCGACCATCAGCATCGGTTTCGTTCAGAGCGCCGGTGGTACCCGTAGTTGGGTTCAGAGCGCCGGTGGTACCAGCGGTTTTCGCAGTGGTGCCACCTGTTAAAGGCGCGTCTGCTGCGAGCGTGTTATCCGCGTGGTCGATATCCACTTCCTGGCGGCGGACAGAATCAGTGATGTTTTCAACGCGCTCGCTCTGATCTTTGCGAACCACCACTTCTTCTTTGATATGCGCCGTTTTGTTAATTACCGGCTGCTCATGCGTTTCCGCCACTTCGATGGTTTTCTCTTCCCAGTCAACGTCACCCGTTGCAGCCAGATTGCCTGTTGAACGGCGGAAAATATCGGCATGCTGTTCCTGCAGAGAAATGTCTTCCGATACCTGATCGGTAACGGTATAGCGGCGCACGCGCGTGGTCCCTTCGCTGACCAGACGCTTACCGACTTCCAGACGCTCCTCGGCAAGGCGCAGCACTTCTTCTTCACTTTCATCGCCGGTCAGAGAGGTACGAACCGGCTCAGTCACGCCGCTGTTTACACCCGAAGTAGTCTGCGCGGCTGAAACGGTGTAACCGTCATCCTGCCCCAGTCCATTTCCTGGCGGCAGTTCACCGGTATCATGCGCATCGAGCACGCTGTAGGCACGCGGCAGCTGATCTTCATTGGCGCGCAGCGTCAGTACGACGCTGCCTGAGTTCATCGCATCTTCATACACGCCGCTTTGCTCTTCATCTACTGAGTTGCCGAACAGACGCTGCCAGAAGCCAGGATGACGGGCCTCGTGTCCTTCCGATTTCAGACGTTCGCCAGAAATCACATCAATATCGTGCTCTGCAAAACCCGCTTTAATCAGGCTACGCTTTGCGCCTTCTGCCTGTGCCAGGGTACTGAACATCGTTACGATCTTTTCGTGTGCCATGATTTCCTCCTGCGTGATGATGGCTTTAGGTGTCGTCTTTTTTCCGGTCAATTTCGACATGCTGTTTACGTAATGAAACGGTCTCCTCCCAGGGAACCTCTTCCTGCGTTCGCCGGATATGCAACTCCTCTTTCAAAACCAGCCTGCGAATCACTTCAACCTCTTCTTCCACCACTGGAACGATAAGGACGCCATCTTCTTCCCTGATATCCGGCATAGACGCAATGCGCTCGTTTTTCGGCACATGCGTGACCTCAACATTTTCCCGGCGTAACATCAGACTTACTGGCTCGTGATGGGTAGAAGTCTGGCGTTTAACAGTGACATAGCTATCCAGAACCTCTTCCCGCGATACGGTCAGCTTTTCTTCAGCCAGATGCAAAACTTCCTCTTTTGCATGTGGATGTTTGTCTTTGTTTGAAGAAGAAGCCATATTTCACCCTTAATGAAATGCCCGGTTGAAATAAACACCCTGATATAATCAAATCAAAAGCATTTACAACTAAAGAAATTTAAGTGTGAATCAAAACCCAGCCGTTGCAAGCCAGACGGCAAAAAAAACTAAAATAATTAAAAATCCGAACCAGGGGATATAAAAGCAAAAATATTGCGAATGATAAATTATTCAGCCCAGCCAACGACTTATTGCCTGATTAAGCCCTCCTGACGCGCGGTGCTAATTCAGGAAAATTCCTACCACATAAAATTTTTAATTTAGCTACGCCACCCAAAAAACCCACCCAACCTGATGATTTACAGTAACTTTATATATAGAGAAAAATAATCAGCATAAAGAATATGTAAAAATATGTCAGCGCGTTAGTAATTACGTCTGTGACCAGAAATTAGCCTTGATTGAATGACTTTAATAATTACTGGCTGATATTAACCGTCCAGAAAAAGGCTAAAATCCATGAGTAAAATGTGGAACAGGTTGCGGTGGAGGTCTTTTGTTTAGCAGGACAGCTTAGCTTAATGAAAAGCAGAGCGCCCTGCCGCCGGGGCGCTGTATATGGCGCATTGCGGCAGAGCGGATTAATTATTTATCGTCAAAAAAACTCTCTGGCAATTGTCCTGGCGCGCGGTCAATTACGCTGTCATTGTCCGGGCCTTCATTTTTCATATAGGTTACTTCTGCAAACTCAGGAATGATGACGTAGGGATAGGCAGGCCCTTCATCTCTGAAGCGATGCATATCCTCTATAAATTCATTTTGATAGCAGATGGTCTTTTCAGGGTGCTGGCCCTCACCGGCAATCCACTGCGGAAAGAAAATCGTGCCGTGTAGCAGCTTGCGGTTTAAATCAAAGAGCAGGCTGACGCAGGTGCCGGTTGGTTCATGCCAGTCAACCTTAAAGATGCCAGGCGCAAACTGTACGGCATTCATCTTCTGATGCGTTACCCAGCGCCCGCCTACCAGGCCCTTATGGATGCGGTAATCGCAGGTTGTTTCATTGCGTGCATACCACTCATATTTCCAGCCGTTATCGTAGGTATAGACAAAATGCGTCCCGACAAACTGCGAAAGATCGCGGGATGACTCGTTAATCGAAGCAATAGACATGGCTTACCTCATGTTAGCAGTAAGAAGAACGCTGGCCCGGCGCCCAGAGCTGCATTCTCGTGAAGCAGTGGATGCTAATATTTAACCGGCTCACTTATTATTGATGAGGATCAGCTATTCACCACTTGCATGAACGTCAGGGCGAACTCAGAAAGGCAAAAAGGCTAAACCCTCCCTCAACGCAGCGCGGCTTTTTCCTCAGAGCCTCTCTCTTTTCCTTCTTTCCGCACAGCAGATGCTTGCCTGACAGCGGCAGGCTTACCATAATCGTTATCTATTTTTCTTTATAACGAGTAACCAAATGAAAAAGTTAGTGCTTTTAGCGCTGGTGAGCGGCGCTATTTGCAGCGCCTCGGCGATGGCGACCGATATCCGCGTTACCTACGCAGGCTCTATGGGTAAGGTGATGGATGAGAGCTTAGGCCCGGCGTTCGCCAAAGCGAACCACGGCAGCTATCAGGGACAAGGCCAGGGCGCCTACGGCATGGCGCGCCTGCTGGCGAGCAAAAAAATCACCGCCGACGTCTTTGTCTCAATCACGCCAGGGCCAATGCAGATCCTGAAGGACGCAGGCCTGATCGATAACGCGGTGCCGGTCGCCAGCACCAGTATGGTGATCGCCTACAGTCCGAAAGGCCCGTATGCGCAAAAATTTGCCGCCGCGGCGAAAGCGAACGATGCAGGCTGGCTTGAAGTGCTGGCGACGCCGGGCCTGAAGTTCGGCCGCACCGATCCGGTCAACGATCCTAAAGGTCAGAATATCGTCTTCACCCTGCTGCTGGCGGAGAAGTATTACCACAAGCCGGGCGCTGCCGACAAAATTATGGGTGGCGTACAGAATCCGGCGCAAACGCATCTGGAAGGCGGCCTGCTGGCGCGGCTGGAGAGCGGTCAGGTAGACGCCGCAGCGGGTTACGAAAGCGAAGTGATCTCTGCGCATCTGCCTTATGTCGCGCTGCCGGACGAAATCAATCTGAGCAATCCGGCGCAGGCCAAAAAATGGTACGACACCGTGAGCTTTACCCTTAAAGACAGCAAAGGCGAGGAGAAAACGCTGCATACTCAGCCGCTGGTTTACTATGCGGCGGTGCTGAAAAACGCGCCTCACGGGGAAGCAGCGGGTAAAGCCTTTGTGGATTTTATGCTGAGCAAATCGGGACAGGCGCTTTTCCAGCAGAATGGCTACGCCGCGCCTAAAGGTGATGCGATTTACCCGTAATGAAGCGCTCTCCTTCTACCGCGTTATGGTTATCGCTGCCAGCACTGCTGATGCTGGCAGTGCCTTTTCTGACGCTGATTGCCATTACGCACTGGCGGAATTTCCATCTGGCCTGGGGCGACGGCGACGCTATCGTGACGTCGACCGGGCTGGGACTTATTGCCCTGCTGCTGATTATCGTGAGCGGTCTGCCCGTCGCCTGGTGGCTGTCGCAGGCGCGAGGTAAAGCGCGGGCGGTGGTGGAGCTTCTGGTGCTGATCCCGCTGCTGACGCCGCCGCTGGCGATGGGCATTCTTCTGGTTAGCGCTTATGGCCCATACGGGCCGGCCGGCTCGCTGCTGGCGCGGCTGGGCATCGCACTGGTCAATAATCCTGCCGCCTTTGTGCTGGCGCAGTGGTATGGCGCACTGCCCTACTTTATTACGGCGGCGCGATCCGCTTTTGCCGCCGTACCTGTTGCTATTCTGGAAGCAGGCCGCACGCTGGGCGCGTCACCGTGGCAGCGTTTTCTTCGGCTCTCTCTGCCCCTCGCCGCGCCAGGCCTGGCCTCGGCGGTAGCGCTGGCCTGGGTACGGGCTATCGGCGAATTCGGCATTGTGATGATCTTTGCCTATTTCCCGCAGGGCATTCCGGTTAAGCTCTACAACAATTTGCAGAATGATGGCGTCGATGCGGTGTACGTGCTGCTGTGGCTGCTGTTGTTGTTTACCTTACCCTTGCCGCTGGCCTGCTTTGCGCTTGTACGTCGCTACGCGCGCGACAGGCAGCCGCGGCGCACCCGATCGGGAGTGATCTGATGTCCGTTTCGCTGGAGCAGTTAACCGATAAATATCCTGAGGCGCACGTATGGGCGTTCGGCGACTCAGCCGAACTGGCCGATCGTCTGGTTACGCTGGTGATTGCCGGTAAAAAAGTGGCGAGCTGTGGCTCGCTGCAGTCGTGGAGTGAGGACGAGGCGAAGCCGCAGCCTGGCGGCTACAGCATTGTGCTGGATGGCGCGGGTCAGCCGCGCTGCGTCGTCCGCACAACGGGCCTGTTCTTAACTCGCTTTGACCGCGTGACGCCGGAAATGGCGATGCTGGAAGGCGAAGACGATCTCAGCCTGGAAAGCTGGCGTCGCGAGCATCAGCGCTTTTTCCAAAGTGAAGGAACCTTTCATCAAGAGATGGAGCTGGTGTTTGAAACTTTTCAGCTGATCGAGGTGGTGTAGCCCGGGCGATAACAGTGGGCCTTTTTCGACAGGCCAGAGTCAGCAGAGTAGTGTGATTTTGCAAAGTTGCCGACATTACAGTAACTGGATTAAGTTGGTAACTTTCACATCGCAAACGGTAAATCTGTCTGCCAGACTGCGCTTCTATTGTTAACCGGGCGAAGGGCCAATAAAGAACTTGCATCTTAATACTACTATGAAGAGCTGGCTCGCTAACTTAAAGCTCAGGCAATAAAGAGTGGCATCAGTGCTGGATTCAAATATAATCCGCCTTTACTTTTTATAAACTATGACTTGAGCTTTTATGAACGCAAGCCAGACCAACTCTCGTTATCGTCTTGATATCGATGGGTTACGCGCCGTCGCTGTTATTTTTGTTATTGTCTTTCATGCAAATCCAGACTGGTTGAACTCAGGGTTTATTGGCGTAGATATTTTTTTCGTCATATCGGGTTACCTGATTAGCGGCATTATTCTTACGCAGATACAAGAAAAGCGCTTTTCATTGAGCCGCTTTTTTGTTAGCCGCATGTGGCGTATCCAGCCAGCTCTGATTCTGGTATCAATAGCGACACTTCTTGCTGCATCAATTTTATATGTCGTTCCTGATTATCTTAATTTTCTTAAAAGCGCAAAATACACCAGCCTTTTTCTCTCAAATCAGTACTTCGCAAAGCAGTCTGTTGCTTACTCCTCCCCAGAAAGCCAATATTTCCCGCTGCTTCATACATGGTCTTTATCGGTAGAATGGCAGTGGTACCTTTTCCTTCCACCGGTTCTGTTAACCAGCTTTTACCTGGCGAAGCGTAGTCATTGGGTGGTGGAAGGCCCGCAAAAAAAGGGGCTTTATACAACCTTAACCTGGTTAGCTGTCACTGTTATTTTGAGTGGCTTATCTATGGTCATTAGTCATAAATCACTCGGCGGAGTCTATTATTTTCTCACGACGAGGGCTTTCGAATTTACTGCTGGAGGTTCGGTTTTCCTTCTTAGCAGACTCATTTCCTTTGCGCGTCCTTGCATTTTGTCTGTGCTCGGTGGTCTTTCACTTATTACGCTTCTGCTCATCGCCCTTCAGAAGGGTGTTCTTAACAGTTACCCTGGCTTCTGGACACTGGCCGTTGTGCTGGCTTCTGCTGTGCTGCTTTTTTCAGGCAATTACCAGGAGAAAATCATATCGGGGCTGCTGGGGTTATATCCGCTCGTTCTGATCGGTCGTTTATCCTACTCTCTTTATCTGTGGCACTGGCCCGTTTTTGCATTTTGTCGCTATCTTGGTATTAACCTTGCTGGTTATTCTCTGATTCTCTCGTTAACAGGCATTATCGCTCTTTCAGCTGGCAGCTATTATCTTATTGAGGCTCCACTCAGAAAGAAACGTTTATCCTTCAAATGGACGTTTTTAATTTTGTTCCTGGTTCCTTTATTAATTTTTAACGGACTCTACACTCTTGCCGTGAAACATGGAGGCTTTCCTGCACGCCTTGGCGCAAGTTACGCCCGTCAGCAACATGTTCTTGACCAATATCTGGCTAAAGCCGGTCGCAGAGAGAGTTGCCTCAATAATAGTAATGACCCAGGTAGTTGTCAGCTGGGTAATACTCAAAGCGCACGCACCGCACTGATGATTGGTGATTCAAACTCCAATCATTTTTGGGGTTTCTTTGACGTATTAGCCAAAGCGGCAAATATCAGGGTAAGCGCTTTAAGCGCTTCATCATGCCTTACGCTTCCTGGAATCTGGCAATTTGACTGGTGGATTTATAAAAATCAGCCTTACTCAGAATGTCACGATCGGACTCAGCATTATTTCCAGTTGATTAAACAAAATCATTATAACTATGTAATAATAGGCGAGATATGGGAACAGTACGCCAATGGCCCTTACCTGATTAATAATATCAATGATAACCGCTCGGACGCCTTGTCTAAATCGAGGATGAATCAGGCTGTGAGAGAAGCACTTGATATCATTATTGCCTCTGGCGCACGTCCTGTCTTCATCAAGACTATTTATCCTATGCCGTCCGGGTATCAGGAATGCATCAGCCGCCAGGCAGTGAAACGTGCAGATTTTGTTCGCGAAACGTGTAATGAACCAAGAGCGCTGCCTGATGAGGAGCCATATATAGCGTCGCTATTTACTCAACTAAAAAAAGAATACCCCTCTTTAATGATTATTGATCCTAAGGCTATTCAGTGCCCGAATGGCCAGTGTATCAGTCAGATTGACGGCATACCTTTATATCGTGATGTAGGACATCTGACAGATTACGCTTCATATCGTTTTGGAGACATATATTTACAGAGATACGGAAACCCGTTTAATCATTAAGCTCAGGCTGCGTCAGGTGAGCAAGTTCTGAAAAACAAATTATTATTGCCGCTGCTTTCAGACAGCGGCCTGTCAGAAGCCTTAATTTTAAAAATTATGGCTTCTGACTTTCCATCGCAAGATATTGATTAGCCTTTAGGTCTGTTAACCTGCATTACGCTGGAAATGGCTGTTAACAAAGGCGCGGCAGCGCGGCGAAATGGGATCAAGGAAAACCTGCTCTGGCGCGCCCTCTTCTTCAATCATTCCCTGATGCAAAAACACCGCTTTGTTCGACACGTCGCGCGCAAAGCCCATTTCATGGGTCACGATAATCATGGTGCGGCCCTCCTCCGCCAGCCCGCGGATCACGCGCAGCACTTCACCCACCAGCTCCGGATCAAGCGCCGAGGTTGGTTCATCAAACAGAATCGCCTTCGGCTGCTGCGCCAGCGCGCGCGCAATCGCCACACGCTGCTGCTGGCCGCCCGACAGCTGCGATGGCCAGGCGTCGCGTTTCGCATAAAGCCCTACCTTGTGCAGCAGCGCCTCCGCCTCTTCCGTTGCCTCTTTCAGGTTTCGCTTCTGTACATGCACCGGCGCTTCAACAATGTTCTGCATCACCGTCTTATGCGGCCAGAGGTTAAAGCTCTGAAACACAAAGCCGAGCTGCATGCGCATCAGCTTGATACGCTGGCGCTGCGCGCGATTAAGTCTTTCGTCGGGATTATCCAGCGTTACGCTGTTCTCGCCCACGGCGATAACGCCCGCCTGTGGCACCTCAAGAAAAGGAATACAGCGCAGCAGCGTGCTTTTGCCCGAGCCGCTGGCGCCGATCAGAGAGATAACATCGCCATCCTGTGCCGTCAGGCTGATGTCGTGCAGCACTTCATGTCCCGCATAGCTCTTTCTGAGATGGCTCAGCATAATGGTTGGTTGGGTCATGAACGTGCTCCAAAATAATAGGGGGAGAGGCGTCGCTCCAGCACCGAGACGCCTTTGCTCACCAGCATGCTGAGCAGCAGATAGATCGCCGCAGCGCTGAGGAAGACTTCCAGCGCGCGAAAGGTAGAGGAGACAATAGAGTCGGCGATGCCGGTCATCTCCATCAGGCTGATGGTGCTGACCAGCGAGGTGGATTTAAGCATAGAGATGATTTCATTACTGTAAGCGGGCAGCGCCTGACGAATGGCGATGGGCAGCGTGATGCGGGTAAATACCTTATGCGAAGGCATGCCGCATACTCTGGCCGCTTCCAGCGACTGGCGACTGACCGCATTCAGGCCGCCGCGCAGGATCTCCGAGGTATAGGCCGCATCATTAAGGATAAGGGCCAGCAACCCGCACCAGTAAGGATCGCGCAGCAGCGGCCACAGCACGCTTTCCCGCACCGCCGGCAGGCTGCCTAGCCCGTAATAAATCATAAAAATCTGAATCAGCAGCGGCGTGCCGCGAAACAGCCAGACGTAAAGCCGGGCGAAGTAGCTGCCGACGCGCGTCTGACGCAGCAGGTTCAGCCCCAGCGCCAGCAGGCCACCGCCAAGCAGCGACAGCACCGCCAGGTTAATGGTCAGCGGCAAGCCTTTGAGCAGCGCCAGCAGGGTTTCCTGCAAAAAAGGGATATCCATTGGCTTTCCTTACACGTTGGCGCGCTGCTGGCCGCGCATCGCAAACTTCTCGACGGCGCGGAAGACCCAGTCGGAACAGGTTGTAATAATCAGATAGATCACGGCGCCGACGCTGTAGAAGAAAAAAGACATCTGCGTGGAGTTGGCGGCCGTGGTGATCTGGTTCATGGTTTCTACCAGCCCGGTCACTGAAACCAGCGCCGACTCCTTAATCACCGACTGCCACTGATTGCCCATTCCCGGCAGCGCGGTGCGCAGCGCCTGCGGCACGATCATGCGGCGGAACAGCATTAGCCGCCCCATGCCCGTCACCGTCGCCGCTTCCAGCGTGCCGCCTGGAATGGCGTAAAACGCGCCGCGAAATACGCTGCTCTGATAGGCACCAGAGATCAGGCCTATGGCGATAGCGCCGGCGATAAAGCCGTTGATATCAAAAGGCCCCTGCATGCCCAGCGCCGTACCGACCGAGGAGATAACCTGGCGACCGCCGAAGTAAAACAGGTAGATCACCAGCAGCTCAGGTACGCCGCGAAACACCGTGATATAGCCCGCCGCAAGACGCTGCTGCCAGCGCGAACCGGCAATCTGCATCCAGCACAGCAGGCTGCCCAGTAGCCAGGCGCAGAGTGAAACGGTCACTGTCACCGTGGCGGCGCTCAGCAGCACGCCGCCCCAGCCCTCGTCACCGAAGCCAATCAGCTGCCAGTCAATTTGCATAAACATGGGCTATCAGGCTTTCGGCGCGACGTCTTCGCCGAACCACTTCACGGAGAGCTTGCTCAGCGTGCCATCTTTAATCATCGCGGAGAGCGCTTCATCCAGCGCCCCCTTCAGCTCAGCGTTACCTTTGCGCAGACCAATTGCCGATCCCGCACCCAGCAGGCCGCCGCTAAAGCCATAGCCGCTGCTGCTAATGGCATCCGTATGCTTCTTCACAAAGGCGTTGAGGTTGGTACGTGACGCCATTACCGCGTCTACGCGGCCATTCATCAGGTCGGCAAAGGTTTCTGGCCCCGCCTGGTAGGTGCGAATAGTGGCGACGTCACCCAGATACTTCTGCAGGAAATCCGCCTGAATAGTGGCGACCTGCACCGCAATGGTCTTGCCTTTAAACGTGGTTTTCAGTTCATCGATCGCTTTCTGCATTCCCGCCGCGTCATCAGCCTTCACCACGATGCCGCTGCCGGGCAGGGTCGCCAGCGGCGAGCTTTTGGAAGTAACAAAGCTGGAGATGCTGACGGTGTATTGCTGCGTAAAGTCGATGGCTTCGGCGCGTTTCGGCGTGACCGTCACCGCGTCGATAACGGCGTCATATTTGCCGTCGATAAGGCCTGGGATTAAGCCTGACCACTTCTGGGCGCTGATTTCATATTTAAAGCCGACGCGCTTCGCCAGCTCAGCCACGATGTCAGGTTCATAGCCGACGATCTTGCCGTTCGGCGTGGTCTGGTTAAACGGAGGATAGCTGCCTTCGGTGGCGAACTTCAGGGTGCCGAAATCTTTTGCCTGGCTGAGTGCCGGCGCAGCCAGTAAACCCAGCGCCAGCGTGGCCGTGAACAGACCTTTGCGCATCATCATAGTGAGATCCTCAGTTGTTATTGTTAGTAAGCAGATCGACGGCCAGGCGCACCAGCGCCTGCGTACCGACGGCAATGCTGCGCTCATCCGGCTGATAGTCGGAGTTATGCAGATGATCGTTGCGGCCTGGCGTGGCGGAACCGATATGGATCTGGCAGCCCGGCGCGCGCTCGGTAAAGAGTGAAAAGTCTTCCGCGCCGAAGCTGTCGCTCGGTTTCGCGACAACGGGTTTGCCAAACTGATGGGAAAGGATGCTTTCCAGCGCATCAATCAGTCGATCGTCATTCATCAGCGGCGGCACGCCGCGCAGATAGTCAACCTCAATGCGCACGTTCATCGCCAGCGCGACCCCTTCACATACGCGTCGGAAGGAGGCCTCCATATCGGCGCGTACCTGTGGCGATTTGGTGCGGATGGTGCCCTGAAGCAGGCAGCTGTCAGGAATAATGTTATGGGTGGTGCCGCCCTGAATATGGCCGATAGTCAGCACAGCGGAGTGAGCCGGATCGCGTTCGCGCGAGATCAGCGTTTGCAGCTGGCCAATCAGATACGCCGTAGCAACGATAGGATCGACGCCCATATGGGGCCGCGCGGCATGGGTAGAGATGCCATACACACGCACGTCGAACTCGTCGCTCGACGCGGTACTGCCGCCGCGCGTCAGGGCCACTTCCCCGGCCATCAGCTCCGGCTTGTTATGCAACGTGACGGCCCAGTCAACGCCCTCGGCAGCGCCGTCGGCGATCATCGCTTCCGCGCCGCTTTCCGGCGTTTCCTCAGCTGGCTGGAAGATTAGCCGCACCCTGCCTGCTAACTGCTGGCGGTAACGCGGCAGGATGGCTGCGACGCCAAGCAGCGTCGCGGTATGCAGATCGTGTCCGCAGGCGTGCATTTTGCCTGGAATAGTGCTGCTGAAAGGCAGGCCGGTCTGCTCCTGGATCGGCAGCGCATCCATATCGGCACGCAATAGCAGCGTTTTACCCGGCTGCGCACCGATAATATCGGCCATGACGCCGGTTCGGCCGATACCCGTTTGCGGCGTTAATCCATACTCGCGTAGCCAGGCCGCAACGATGTCAGCGGTACGCCCCGTGTCGAAGCCGAGCTCTGGATGGGCATGAATATCGCGCCGTATGGCGATCAGTTGCGGCTCAATCTCTGCCGCTCTGGCGCTAATTTCCCTGGCCAGCATTGCTTTTTTATCAGTCATGATTCGCCTGCGGAGTGCCCTTTTGGCGGGCTGTGGGCGCAGCGGATCGGGCCGCTGGCTATGTTGTTGTGTTTGCTGGCTTTATTTATTCACAGCAGAAAGCAGAAAGCAACGCGCGACTTTTTACAGAAAAGTATTAATTTTCAATCAATTAAATCAAACAGCGGCAAATCTGAATGTGAATGCAGCGCATCAGAAAGATTATTAATAATCCCTCACCGGTCATCACAATGCCTGATGTTGTTACTGCACAAAGCCGCTGATTTTCAGGCAATGGCACAGCGCGACAGCAGCGTAGCCTCAGAGAATGACCGGTTTGCGGCCTACCAGATAACGCACGCCTTGTGCGCCAAAGATCTCCGAATGGGGCTGATTCAGCGCAAGATGAAAGACATCGCCCCGCTGATAACGCTGCTCGCCAGCGTCAGTATGGATGGTCAGTTCGCCGTCAAGCACCAGCGCTTTGGCTTCAAACGGATGGCAGTGACGTTCCAGCACGCCGTGTGGTTCGCGCGTCACGATAACCAGCTCGCTAAAGCCCTCCGCTTTAAGCTGGTCACGAAATATCTGTTCTTGCATAAGATCACCCTAAAGTAGTGAAAGTGCGCTGAAACAAGCATAACTGCGGTAACCCGCTCCGGCCAGTTGGTAAAACGCCCTGCTGACAGGGCGTTTCCAGCGGCATTCAGCCGCGCCGCCAGCGGCGGGTAAGCTGCTTTTCGGTTTCGACGACGGAGAAGATCGCTGCGCCGACGATAAAGGCGATTAGCCAGTATTTAAACGGCAGCGGACGCGTGCCGAACAGCGTATTCATCAGCGGCAGATAGATAATCAGCGCCTGTAACGCCACCAGCACGCCGCTTACCAGCCAGATGCCGCGGTTTTTCAGCACGCCGCAATCGAGCGAGAAGCTGTCGTTGCTGCGGCAGTTCAGCATATAGACCCACTGCGCGGTTACCATCGTCTGTAATAACACGGTACGGATAAATTCCGGCTCATAGCCGCGCGTTTGCAGCCAGGCTTCGAGAAGGAAAGCGCTAAAGGAATTCAGCAGCCCGACAAAGACCATGCGCCAGATGGCATACCCGTCCATTACCGGCGCGCTAACGTCGCGTGGTGGTCGTCGCATAACATTCGCTTCCGCCGCTTCGAACGCCAGGCCGAAAGAGAGCGTGGCGGAGGTCGCCATATTCATCCACAGGATCTGGACCGGCGTCAGCGGCAGCAAATTCCCCATCAGGATAGCGATAATAATGAGCAGTCCCTGCGCCAGGCAGGTCGGCATAATAAACAAGATCGTTTTGATTAGGTTATCGTAGACCCGGCGTCCCTCTTTTACCGCGGCTGCGATAGTCGCGAAGTTGTCATCGGCGAGGATCATATCGGCGGCCTCTTTGGTCACCTCGGTCCCTTTAATACCCATCGCGATGCCGACGCTGGCCTGTTTCAGCGCAGGCGCATCGTTCACGCCATCGCCGGTCATGCCGACCACTTCGCCGCTGGCGGCCAGCGCCCTCACCAGGCGCAGCTTATGTTCCGGGCTGGTACGCGCGAAAATGTCATACTGGCGCGCCGCCTCGGAAAGCTCGCTCTCATTCATATGCTCCAGATCGTGGCCCGTCAGGGCTTTATCGCTGTTGCTGATGCCCAGCATCTTCCCTATCGCCATCGCGGTTTCCTGATGATCGCCAGTGATCATCTTGACGCGGATGCCCGCCTGCTGGCACTCATCAATTGCCGCAACGGCTTCCGGGCGCGGTGGATCCATCATGCAGGCGAGGCCCAGCAGCACCATGTCCTGACGCAGATCGTTGTGATCCAGCGAGGCGATCGCTTTTGGTACGCGCTTCCATGCCGCCGCCACGGTGCGCAGCCCTTCGCTGGCGTAGCGGGTAATGACGGCATCCCAGTAACAACGATCCAGCGGCTCGGGGCCGCGTAAAGTCTGCTGATGCGCGCAGAGCGACAGCAGCACGTCCGGCGCGCCCGTCATCAACACCCAGGCCTCCCCGTCCGCTTCGCCGCTTACCGCCATATATTTATAGAGCGAGTCGAAGGGTAGCTTACTGACGAGCCGTTGCTCCTGTGCCGCCACGCCCCCTTTCGCCGCCAGCACCTTCAACGCCCCCTCGGTCGGCCCGCCGACGATGCGCCAGCGTCCCGCCGCATCCTGCTGGATCTGGCTTTCGTTGCAGATATCGATCGTAGAGAGAAAGCGCGTCATAACCGGATGCTGCGCTGCGGAAAGCGTGCTGTGCGGCGCTTCGGCCAGGATCTCCCCGACAGGCTCATAGCTGTCGCCGCTGACGCGCCAGTGGCTCTCCGCCAGCACGACAGCTTTCACCGTCATTTCATTCATGGTGAGCGTGCCGGTTTTATCAGAGCAGATCACCGACATGGCGCCCAGGGTTTCGACCGTCGGTAGCTTGCGAATAATCGCCTGCTTACGCGCCATCGACTGCACGCCCAGCGAAAGGATAATGGAGATGATGGCGGGCAGCCCTTCCGGCACCGCCGCGACCGCAAGGCTGATAACCGACAGCGCCAGCGAGGCCAGCGGAATATCGCGCAGCAGATAGCCGAAGATAAAGAGTCCGGCCATCATCAGCAGAATTACCGCAAAAATCGCTTTGCCCAGCTTATCGATCTGCTGAAGCAGCGGCGTTTTAGCCGTTTCGATATGGCTCATCATATCGTTAATGTGCCCCAGCTCGGTGTCGCGGCCGGTAGCAATAACCACGCCGGAGGCGGTGCCCGAGCTGACGGTGGTGCCGGAAAAAGCCAGGTTCAGCCGATCGCCCAGCGCTTTTTCACCCTCGAGCGCGTCGCTGCATTTCGCGACCACGGTGGATTCACCGGTCAGAATCGCCTCTTCTACGCGCAGGTTATGCACCTCAAACAGCCGGAGATCCGCAGGAATGCGATCGCCGGGCCGCAGCATAACCACATCGCCAGGGACGATTGCCTCGCCCTGCACCCGCATAATCTCGCCGCTTCGCATCACCACGGCGTCGTTCGAGAGCATATTCTGGATGCCTTTCAATGACTTCTCGGCGTTGCTTTCCTGGATAAAACCAATAAAAGCATTAATGACAGCAACGCCGAGAATGACAAAGGTATCGACCCAGTGACCCATCACCGCCGTAATTACCGCCGCGGCGAGCAGAATATAGATCAGCATGTCGTTGAAGTGAGCCAGAAACTTCAGCCAGGCCGGCTGCGTTTTCTTTTGCGGCAGCGTGTTAGGGCCGTGTGCCGCCAGCCGCGCCTGCGCCTCGTCAGTGGTCAGCCCCTGCGGAGAACTCTGTAGCCCGGCAAAAACGTCTTCGCTTTGATGCTGATACCACGGCCGCGCTTTAGCAGCGGCATTTTGCAATGTCTTGCGGTCGTTATTCATTTTCACTCCATACAGGAAACCGGAAATTTGGGCGCAGTTAAATTAATGGGCCAGCATAGTGCGATAAGTTAAATAAGCGGTTACTGATTCAGGTCATATTTTTGTGGTTTTAATTCCGTGGCGCTGTAGCCGAATTAATTTTCACGCCACCAGCGCCTCATTCAAAACAAGATGAGCATAACCTTAGGAAAAATTTTAAAAATCAAAGGACTGATTTAGTTGCAGCTAGCAGCGCCACAGGCTGATTGACATATTGCGTCGTTGATAATTTTTTGTGAGCCAGATATTTTATTTTTGTTCGGAATTTATTTTAACGGCGCAAAAACCATGGCCAAAATAACCTTATTAATTTTGCGTATTTAACCAGGCGTTGCCTTTTAAACGGCAGATAAACATATTTAAAACTCAGCGTTTTATTTACAAGAGGGCCAGACAGCTGCCCGACCCTCTTCTTTTATTCGCTAATCCCGAGCGAGATTTTGTGCCGCCTGTTCGGTTGCACGACGCCGGGTGGCGATGAAATCCGCCATCTGCGAGCGGGCGGTCGTGAGCTGCTCAGGCGTGGCTGACTGCGGCGATCCCGCATGAAACGGCGGCTCAGGGTCGTACTCCATTTGTAGCTGAATCGCCTGAGCGACGTCGTCACCGCGTATCTCTGCCACCAGCGTCAGGGCAAAATCGATGCCGGAGGTGACGCCCGCGCCGGTCAGCCGGTTGCGATCGCGCACGACGCGCGCATCGACCGGTTCGGCGCCTAACAGCGCCAGCTGATCGCGTGAACTCCAGTGCGAAGTCGCGCGATAACCACGCAGTAAACCGGCAGCCCCCAGTACCAGCGATCCTGTGCAAACAGAAGTAATAAACTGCGCATGCTGTGCCTGCTGCCGCAAAAAGCTCAGCGTTTCCTCATCAGACATCAGCGCGATTTGACCCGGGCCGCCCGGTACGCAGATCACATCAAGAGGCGGACAGTCTTTAAACGTGCAGTCAGGCAACAGCGTCAGGCCGCGATCGGAGCGCACCGGCTTTATCTCTTTCCAGACCAGATGGCAGACCACGCCAGGCGTGCGGGCAAAAACTTCGAAAGGGCCGGTAAGATCCAGCTGCGTCACGTCAGGGAAAAGCAGTAAACCGATATGCAGAGGCGTTGTCATAATAGCGATCCTTAGCAGAGAGCAGGTAATAAGAACGAGGCGCGATTTATTCCGCGCCGGAGATAATATTCAGCGCCGCTTCAAGCGATGACGGCAGCAGCTCGCCATGCGTCTGACCAGGATAACCTATTTGATGCAGCCTGACGCCGCTCTTTTGCAGCGTGGCGATAAGCGTGCGGTGAGCCTCGTCAGCCTGCGCAGCGTTACGCTCTTTGCCGCGGTCGCTCTGCCCGTCGCCCGTAATCAGGTAGAGGGCTTTGCCGCTTAAAGCGCCAGGCGGAACCTGCTGCGCCAGTTCGACAATGCGCTGATGCCGCCAGCCGAGCGACGGCGCGGCGCTGAAATAGTGGGTAAACCCGCTGCCGTGATAAAGCGTATCCAGTACAAACAGGCCGCCATAAGAGTGCCCCCAAAGCGCGCGTCGCTGCGGATCGCCAGGCCCCTGTTTCTCTGTCCAGGGGATAATCTGGTTCAGCAGCAGCTTGCGAAAAGCATGACTGCCGCCGCCGGGATAGCGTTCCTGCTGTGGATCGCCTGGCTGCCCGCCGGGCGGCGTGTAGTCCAGCGCCCGCGCCCGTACGTCGAACGGCAGCCTGGTGTCATATCCTACTGCGACCAGCATCGGCGGCCTGTTGCCCGCTAACTGCTTCAGGCGATCCTCACTCAGACGCGCCATCGCCGCGTTGCCATCCAGCATAAACAGCACCGGAAAGCCTTGCGGCGGCGGCGTCTGTTTTGGCACGCCGAGCCACACTTTATAGTGACGCAGACCGTCGGCAGAGCTAAAGGTCTTTATGCTGAACCGGTAAAACGCCGAGCCGCGATCGGCAATATTGTCGCCCAGAGGTTCCATCAGGGGTCTGCCGTTCGCCTGCGTCGCCGGGATTAAGCTGACGCCGATCGCCAGCAGCGCAGCGGAGAAAAACTTCGAGGGGATATTCAAGTAAACGCCTTCCTGAGCTGTTAATAATGATTCGCCATACTAACAAATCAGCGATGCTAATGAGAATTTTTCTCAACAATCCGCACGACATTGCTTTATCCCTGCTTATAAGAGCCGATAGCTAAACTCTGATTTACCGGGCCGGGGATTGCGAATCGACTTCACAGATCGTTAAATTTCAGCATTCGACCAGACTTTTATTTATTTTGATGCCGGACGTTTGTCAGTACGAGTGCGCCGACGTTCCTTTCAATCGACACCAGCAAGGCCATAAATCAGAGGTTGTGAAATGGATCGCCTTAAATACCAGATAAGGGTTGTGCGCTTTTTATGTCTTTACGCCCTGTTTCGTCTGGGAATATTCAAATTTAGCGACCTTGCCTATTCAGACAGGGATGAGAATGAGGCATTAGATATTCTCACCAGATATGACAGCGATAAAGCCACTATCCCAAAAGTAATCTGGATGTACTGGGACACGCCTAACCCGCCTGATCATATCATGGCCTTCCATAAAAAAATGAAGGCGATAAATCAGGCGCATGAAATAATTCTGCTCGACCGCCACAGCCTGAGTAAATATCTTCCTGCGCTGCACTTCGATTTTCAGGGTATCGGGCTGGCGCATAAAAGCGACGTTATTCGTCTTGCTTTGCTTAAACGCTACGGCGGCATCTGGGTCGACTGCTCGACGCTGGTCTATCAGGACTTTAGCTGGGTGCATGAACGCAGCGGCTACGATATGGTGGGCTACTACAGCGAGGCGAATACGCAGGATACGCGTTTCCCGGTGATCGAAACCTGGTTTATGTGCGCCCCGCCTGAAAACGAATTTGTCAGCCGCTGGCTGGAGCTGATCATGCCGCTGACGAAAATCAGCGTCGATGACTATTACAATCGTATTAAAGATCGCCCAGACTTCGAGCGCATTAAACAGGGCATTCCGCGCGGCAGCTATTTGACGACAAACTATCTTTGTCAGATAGCCATGCGTGAAACGGAAAGCGTTAACCTTTATCTGAAAAAGTGTGAAACCTCGGCCTTCTATTATCAGAACGTCTTTAAGTGGAACTGCCTGAAAATGTCGTTGTTTTTACTCTGTACGCGCCAGCCGACAACGCATCCAAAACTCATTAAGCTGACCAACAGCGATCGCCAGTTTTTACCGCTGGCTCGTAAACTGCGTATCCTCGATGCGGAAAGCATTCTGGGGAAATTAATGCTGGAACAGCAGAATCATTAATCCATAAGCAGGGTAATAAAAATGGAAAAGCTGAAACGACATCTCAGGACGGCGAAATTTCTTCTGCTTTATGTTTTATATAAGCTTCACCTTTTTCGTTTTCCCGATCTCGCCTATTCAGAGGCGCACGAAAACGACGTGAAGGATATTGGCCGCCAGAACAGCGTAGATGCTCCCTCTGTTCCGAAAGTGATCTGGATGTACTGGGACGACATTACCCCGCCCGACTTTATCCAGGCGTTTCACGCCAGAATGGCGCAGATGAACCCTGACCACCAGATCCATCTGCTGAACCGTGAATCCGTAAAGGAGTTTCTGCCGTGGCTGCGCTTTGATTACGCGCAGATCGGCATGTCGCATAAAGGCGATGTTATCCGCCTCGCCCTGCTGAAAGAGTATGGCGGCATCTGGGTCGACAGCTCGACGCTGGTTTATCAGGATTTCTCATGGGTGCATCAGCGTAGCGGTTACGATATTGTCGGCTATTACAGCGACGGCACCACGGTGGATAAAGCCTTTCCCGTGGTTGAGGCCTGGTTCCTTGCCTCCCCACCCGGCAATGCTTTTATCACCCGCTGGCTTGAGCTGATTATGCCGCTTACGCAGATTGGCATTGATGAGTACTATGCGCAAATCACCCGGCGCAGCGATTTTGCGCAAATCCGCCAGGGTATCAATCGCGGCAGCTATATCATTATCAATTTTCTCTGTCAGATTGTGATGCGCGAGCAGCCCGGCTTCAGCTGCTACCTGAAAAAGTGCGAAAGTTCCGCCTTCTTCTATCAGGACGTTTTCCACTGGGACAGCCTGAAGATGTCGCTGTTTTTACTTTGCGTTCGCGAACCGGCTACGCATCCCAGACTGATTAAACTCACCAACGACGATCGTCGCTTTTTGCCCCTGGCGCGCAGGCTGAATATTCTTGAGCGCGACAGCGTGATGGGCAAACTGCTTCTGCAACGCAGCGCGTAATAACAGGCTATGATGATGTGCGGATAACAGCGGGACATCGTCGCCACAGGGATTAAAAATGCCGTTAATTTCCGAACGATTAATCCTGCGCCCGGTTAGCGTGCAGGACAGGGATACGCTGATGCGTATTTATGGCGATCCGGCCACTAATACCTTTAATCCCGCCGGGCCGCTGGCTAACCTGGACGAGGCGCAGCTGCTGCTGGATCGCTGGATAATGCACTGGCAGCAACACGGCTTTGGCAATATGGCGCTGACGCGGCGGCATGCGCCGCACGAGATTATCGGCTTTGGCGGTTTTAGCTT
>NZ_DJDN01000015.1:47314-55235 GCF_002431095.1 Pantoea sp. UBA5923
CGCGTGAATTTGGCGGCAAGCCGGTTAACAATCTGGGTTATCGGCTGGCGACGCACGCCTGGGGACAAGGCCTGGCAACGGAGTTTACGCGCACCATGGTGCGTTATGGCTTTGAAGAGTGCGGTTTAGAAGTGATAGACGCCGCGGTGCGGCCAGACCATCTCGCCTCACAGCGCGTACTGGAAAAAGCGGGATTTGCGGTGAACGGACACGTTTATGATGTGCCCGATGCGCCCGCCAGCCTGACCTTCCAAATCACGCTGGCTGAGTGGCGCGCCGCTCAGGGCACGCCGAAGTAGCGTAACGCCGCTGTCATCAGGGCCGCGCCGATAATAACGGCAATAAGCGGCGCCTTACGCCAGGCGAGAAAAACAGCGAAAGCGACGCCCAGCACGCGCGCCATGCCGGCAAAATGCTGGCCTTCAAACAGCGTGCTGGTCGACGCCACCGCCAGCAACAGTATCGTCGCCGCATCCGACAGCATGGTTTGCGTCCGTTCGGCGATCGGCAGCCGGTTGCCGAGCTTAACGCCTGCCAGACGGATCAGATAAGTCCCCGACGCCAGCAGCGCGATGCCCGCAATAATCATCGCCTGATGACTCATTTGCGCATCCTCCACGTCAGTAATCCCAGCAGCGAAAAGAGCACCGGCATACCCGCCGGAACGAAAGGCGTTGCCGCTATCGACAGCAGCGCGCCGCCTGTCGCCGGGATCAGCGTCCGGCGTTGACGCAGCGCCGGGAAGATCAGCGCAATCAAAATAGCCGGAAAAACGGCGTCAAGGCCGATGGCGGAAACATCGGGGATAAACTGACCGATGGCGGCCCCGGTAATAACCGTGAACGGCCAGATCAATGCAATACCGAGACCGCACAGCCAGAATGCAGCCCGGCGCTGCGCCAGCGTTGACTGAGAAATGCCAAACACCACGCTTTCGTCATTCATAATGTGGCAGCCGAACAGACCGCGCGCGCCTGACCCCACCAGATCTTTGACCGCTATGCCGAACGGCAGGTGGCGCGCATTCACCAGCAGCCCCGCCAGCGCGGCGGTGATGGGACTGCCGCCCCCCGCCACAATGCCGATAAAGAGAAATTCCGAAGCGCCCGCCATTACCAGCGTTGACAGCGCCACAGGCACCCAGAGCGGAAACCCGTCAGCGCTGGCCAGCGAGCCGTAGGATAAGCCGACAATGCCATCGGCCAGGCAGACCAGAATAATGGCTTTAATCACTTCCCGGCTTAAGGGGATGCGACGCATCTGCATAACAAATCCTTCTTATAACGAACGAATTTTCCATTATAATGAACGCTACAGAATCGTTTTACAATGCGAACGATTCGTTCGATTAAGAAAACAGGAGTGAGCGTGACCCCGATCACAATTATCGCCAATAGCCTGGTGCGTGAGCGTCAGCGCGCCGGACTTTCCCTGGCTGAAGTCGCCCGGCGCGCCGGTATTGCAAAATCTACGCTTTCCCAGCTGGAAGCAGGCAATGGCAATCCCGGCATAGAAACGCTCTGGGCGCTGTGCGTCGCGCTGAATATTCCGTTTGCGCGCCTGATGGAGCCGGAAGAGAAACGAATGCAGGTTATTCGCCGCGGCGAAGGGCCGACTGTTACGGCGGAGCTGGCGGACTACCAGGCCGTACTGCTGGCGACCTGCCCACCCGGCGCGCGGCGCGATATCTATCTGTTAAACACGCAGCCTGGCAGCGAGCGTAGCTCACAGCCGCACTCGCCAGGCACCATCGAACATCTGATCGTTACGCAGGGTCGCGCGCTGGTCGGGCCAAAAACGTCGCCCGTCGAGCTGCACCCGGGCGATTACATCTGTTACGCCGGCGATGAAGAGCATATCTTTCGCGCGCTGGAGCCGGATACGCTGGCGGTGCTGGTAATGGAGCACAGCTGAGCCATCACTTTTTCCTCTGACCCGCGCTGCTGCCGGTAGGCTGTTGCAGGTGTAATATGGCGTAATCACGGTCGATTTCGAGGATGCTATGCACATCATTCCCGCCACAGCCCACCATGTTCCCGCTATTCAGCGTATTTATGCCTGGCATGTTCTCCACGGCAGCGCCACCTTTGAAACCGAGCCGCCAGACGTTGAAGAGATGCAAAACCGGTTAAGCGCGCTGCTGAAAAAAGGCGGGATCTGGCTGGTGGCGCTGGAAAAGCATCAGGTGATTGGGTACTGCTATCTTGCGCCCTATCGGCCGCGTTACGCCTACCGTTTTACGCTGGAAGATTCTATTTATCTCGATCCTGAATGCACCGGTCGCGGCGCAGGCCGCGCGCTTCTGACGGAGGCGATCCGTCTCGCCGAAGCGCGCGGGTTTCGTCAGATCGTTGCCGTTATCGCCGGTAACAGCAACCAGGCGTCGATTGGGCTGCATCGCGCGCTTGGTTTTCGCGAAACCGGCGTGCTAAAAGCGGTAGGATTCAAGCATGGCCGCTGGCTGGATACTCACTTTATGCAGCGGGAGCTTGGTGAAGGCAGCAATACTTCACCGGAATAATCCTGCCCTGAATAAAATAAAGGCCGCCATTGCTGGCGGCCTTTAAATTCTTTTATAACTGCAAATCTGCGCTGGCGCTTTTTTATGAATTCGCCGTTACGGCTTTCATTGCCGGACGCTGTGGCAACAGCCAGAGAAAAGCAATGATAACCAGCGTCAAAGTCAGTGAGGCGCTATAGCGGCTCAGCGCAAGTCCACCCGATGCGATGGGCTTATCCAGAAAATCGCCCACCACCGCGCCCAGTGGACGGGTCAAGATAAAGGCGGCCCAGAAGAGTGCAGTACGTGAAAGTGAAGTAAAGCGGCTGGCGGCCCAGATAATGGTCAGCGCGCCAACAAACAGCAGGATACCGCCGTCATAGCCAAGGCCTTCGCTGTCTGCGGTCCAGTCACCTAATGCAGTACCCAGCGTTTGTGAGAACATAATGGTGACCCAGTAAAAGATTTCCGTTACGCCATTGTTCACCGAACTCACCGCGATGGTGCCGCAGGCAATGCGCCAGATAAACAGAGAGAGCACCAGTAGCGTACTCAACAGCAGCGTACCGCCAAGATAACCTATCCCTAATGAGCGATCGGCGAAATCCGCCAGCGTGGTACCAACGGTGGTAGTGGCAACCACAGTAAACCAGTAGATCCATTTATTAAACGTGTGGCTTTTAATCTGCACCACGACAGCGACTAAAAAGATGATGGCGAAAATCAGGGTACCGGTAAGGTAACCTAGATTCATCGACATGGTCACCGCATCGCCGCCGGTTTCACCCAGCGTAGTCGCAGCGATTTTGATTAACCAGAAAGTAAGGGTAACAGCCGGGACTTTACTCATGGACAAAGAGTATGTGTTGTTATTTTGCATAGGGTAGGCTCCGGAAAAGCCCGAAATGGGCTAACGCAGAACTCACATTATCGGAATATTCTTAAGTGAAGATTAAGCAGGATGAATGTATTGAAGAAATTTGCCAGTAAGCTCCGCCGTTTAGCGCGGGCGCTCTATATTAAAGCCACAGCAGGTAAAGCGCCTTAGTTCTGCTTGTTCTGGTAAAGATCCCAGCGGTTGCCGTAGAGGTCATTAAATACAACGACCGTACCGTACTCCTCTTCGCGTGGCTCCTGGCAAAACTCAACTCCTTTTGCTTTCATCGCATTGTAGTCGCGCCAGAAGTCATCAGTCTGGAGAAACAGAAATACTCGCCCGCCACACTGGTTACCGATAAAGCTTTCCTGTCTCTCGTTTGAGGCGCGGGCCAAAAGAATGTTGCAGTCGCTTGTCGGGTTTGGTGTAACCACTACCCAGCGTTTCCCTGGCTGCGGCGTATCCTCAACGAGAGTAAATCCCAGCTTGTCCGTGTAATACTCAATAGCCCGATCATAATCATCAACTACTACGGCCACATATCCCATGCATCGTTTCTGCGTTCTCATCTTCTGCTCCGCCAGGTTTCAGGTATAGCTATTAAGATATTCCCTTTTATCACAAAAGGACCTTAGTCACTGTCTATTACCTC
Organism: Pantoea sp. UBA5923; assembly: GCF_002431095.1. NCBI lineage: Bacteria > Pseudomonadati > Pseudomonadota > Gammaproteobacteria > Enterobacterales > Erwiniaceae > Pantoea > Pantoea sp. UBA5923. The sequence continues at coordinate 51,344 of NZ_DJDN01000015.1, forward strand.
ACTGAAGCAATAGCGAAAATGACAATTCAATATGTCTGGAAGAATAATCGCATTTTTCCCATTCAGAGAATTATTCTTCTATTTTTAAACATATCGCTAAAAATAAGAGAAAATCACATGCGCCTCTATATGCTTTACCTTGGTGTTATGCAGCCGGGTGATATACCTGTACCCGGTTATTTGATTCAGACAGATGACGGAATAAATGTCCTGGTTGATACTGGCTGGCCACGTTCCTTTGTAGATACGCCAGTAAATCTGCCCGGCCTTACAGTTGAAATCAAGCCTGAAGATACCGTCACTGCCCGCCTTCAGGCTATCGGCGTGAGGCCATTCGATATCAGTTACCTCGTATGTACTCATCTCGATGAGGACCATTCTGGCAATCATGATTTATTCTGCAATGCAGAACTCATCATTCAGAAGAAGCATTACGAGCTGGCCAAAAGTGGGCATCCCCGTTTTAAAGCGAATCGGGAATCCTGGGACCATCCAGCCCTCAAATATCGTCTGATTGAGGGAGATTATGAGCTTTTACCGGGGGTTGTATTAATTGAAACCAACGGGCATGTTCCCGGTCATCAATCTCTTCTGGTGCGACTTCCTGAAACAGGAACCGTTTTACTTGCCGCCGACGCTGTTATGCATCATTCAATGGCAGATGCAGCTACAAGACAGATATATATTACTGATATGGATGATGAGCCGGGCATCAGAAGGAGCACGCAGAAAATTGCAGACCTGGCTAAACGCGAAAATGCAGCGATCGTCGTTTATGGGCATGATACTGAACAGTGGGCCTCGCTGCGTCTTTCCCCGGCTTTTTACGAGTAGCTTTTATGCTATGAACCGCTGTATGCTTATTGAAACACGCTATATTTGCGATATCCGCTTCATGTAATAGTCAGTATGACACTAATGAATAGTCAGCTTTAAGCGAAAAGGGAACATTGAATGAGATTAAAGCTGTAAGAAAATGCAGACCTATAGGGCGAGTCATGCTGAAATTTAGGTTTATATAAATATCAAGAATTAGTATTTAAGCTTTTTTAAGGGAGATATATGCGCACTCGCCCATCATCTCGATTGATCATTCTTTCACCTGAAAATCACGTCTTGCTCTTTAGGTTCTGTCATAAAGATGATGCTCTGAGAGGAAAAACATACTGGGCAACCCCTGGTGGCGGGCTTGAACCCCATGAGACTTTTGAGCAGGCTGCTTTACGCGAACTGCTGGAAGAAACCGGACTGCAAAGGCATGCAGCTGGAATGTCAGTAGCATCCCGTACTTTCACCATGATGCTGCCTGATGGGGACACTGTGCTTGCTGAAGAGCGTTTCTTTATCGTTCGCGCAAATAAAACAGACATTAATCGCTCAGGGTGGAGTGAGAATGAAAAGGCAGTCATTCAAAGTTATCATTGGTGGACACTGGAAGAACTCAGGCATACTAACGAAACTATCTTTCCACATGATTTGATCATCGACATTCTTGCAGGTGAATTACCGTCCCCTCTCGATATTTGATACTCTGTAATGCTTTTAACGACCTGTGTGGTCACGAAGCGGCTGAAAGCGCTTTTTGCTTAAGGTGGAATCAGGATTTTTCAGGCTCTAAATAACCGAGCGAGAATTATAATTCCGCCCATCATCATTGATCCCAAGCGACTCAACTCTCTGAATAGTGCGCTGAAAAGTTTTGCAGTCAGGCATCCGTTACTCTGGATGGGCTTAAAGGATAACAAGGAGGTAACATGCTGAATCCTGGATTTGTCACCCGAAAGCCGCTTGCTTAATGGCAGGATATTTCTGTTTTTTTGCCTTAGTTCCAGTTCCATGAAAAACATCAGGCTGCCATTAACACTGTCTGCCCTGAAAGGATCCTGCCGTTAGTTGCAAAATTCGACCTTCAGCAGGGCGCTATTATTTGCTATCTGCGCAGCAGACGTTGCAGCCTCTTTTGCTGCCACTTGCTAGTCAGTCCTCTAAACAAAAATGTCCTTATGCCGCGCACCATAATCAATGCAAACCAGACAGCAGCCACCCATAAAGACCAGTCGCTGGCGGGAGACGTAAAGCGGTTAAGCATGAACAGCAGCAGGCAGACGACAAGCGCCGTCATCACCGAGCGGTAAAACCGGCCCTCCTCAGCGACTCTGCTTTTCATTTCGATAATTCGCTGATCGAGCGCTTTATCCCCAACATTTTCCGGGCTGGAAAGCTCCGCAACGGTTACGTCAAACACCGCGGCTAAGGCGCTCAGCGTTTCCAGACCGGGTCGTTCGCCGTTCTCGATACGCTGCACAGTACGTGTACTCAGGCCTGACACTTCGGCAAGCTGTTCCTGCGACCAGGCCCGTTGAAGGCGCAGCGCTCTGACTTTATTAATATCACTCATTTTCTCATCTCCGAGTAGTAAGTTGTCAGTGAACAATGCTACCGAGGGCAGCCCGCCTCACCACGATCAAAACCCGACAGCAACCAGACACCGACATGACACCAGCGCGGCAGGCTTTAACTTCATTCTCATACGGCGGCTCTATAGAACAATTCGGTTCATCACCGTTGTCAGACAACGGGACAATGTGATGTATCGCATAACTCAGGAATAAAGAGGCAGTTGCAGATTTCACAGCCGTTTTATAATGCAGTCTTTATTAAAGATCGCGAGCTAATCAGCCGATAAACTTACATTAATACTCCTGACCTTGAATGCTCAAAGATAATTTCTCGCTTATTACTGACCTTCGCGTAACGGAACATCTCCTGCCGAAGCATCAGCCAGGTTTACGGGAACGGCAATTACGGCGCGTGGAGGTCTGTAATGACGAGTATTGAGCGCGTTGAGTATCGTCAGCAAACATCGGAGCCGACCACCATGAACACAGCGATCACACCTACCTTTTCCGCTGTTTGGTCAACGGACGCTCAGGGTATTTGCATCGCCAGTCAGGAAAGTCCGGCTGGCCTGTTGCCCGCGCTGAAAGGCGTGACGCTAAGTGCATGGCTGAAATTCGCCCAGGCTGATGATGATGCAAAGATCGCGCTGCAACTTACTACGGCACTTGAATGCGTGACGCCTTTTCATATTGAAGTGCCGATCCATTGTCTGGACGGGACAACGCGGCGTGTGATTGTTTCTGGCCTGCCGGATTGTCAGTCCAGTGCTTCTCACCTGCAATATAACGGCTTTATTCTTGATATAACCGGTCAGCGCAAAGCGCTTGAAGATGCGCTACGTACGGCGGCGGAATACCGTCTGTTGATAGAAAACAGCACCGATCTGATCGCCCATTGCGACGCGGACGGCAGGTACGTGTCGATCTCCCCTTCTTATAGCGAAATGATCGGCTGGTCAGCCGATGAGATGATAGGACAGCTGGTGGTGGATTTCCTGCATCCCGACGACCGCGCGCCCGCCACGGAGGCGCTGTTACACATCTTTAACGGCGGCGAGCTGCCGGACGTGGTTGAGGTGCGCAAGCAGCATCGTGACGGCCACTACATTACGCTGGGCACCAAAGCCTGCGGCGTCAGCGACCCTTCTACAGGCAATAATATTGGTGCAGTGCTGGTTTCGCGCGATATTACCCGCGACAAAGAGAGAATGCAGAGGCTCGAAAAACTGGCAACTCGCGACACTTTGACCGGGTTGCCTAATCGGGCGTGGATCAACGACCAGGTGGGTTACATGCTCGCCCAGGGCGAAGACCTGGCCTATACGGCAGTGCTGTTTATCGACCTTAATGGGTTCAAGGCAGTCAATGATTCGATGGGTCACGCAGCAGGAGATCTCTTACTACAGCAGGTAAGCGAACGGCTACAACGCTGTATGCGCCCGGGCGACTCGGTGGCACGCCTGGGTGGCGACGAGTTTGTAGTAGGCGCGAAG
>NZ_DJDN01000016.1:0-1364 GCF_002431095.1 Pantoea sp. UBA5923
CGCCAGCGTATCGGCCACGCGCTGCATCAGGTTGCGGTTAAGATCTTTATTCCAGTCGGGAAAGCGTTTGCCCATCCACGGCGAATTAAACGGCGGCTCGTTTTGACCGCCCCAGACCACGATGGCGGGGGAATTGCCGAACTGCTCAACCATCTCCTGGGTTTGTCTGGCGGCGTTATCGGCGAAGGCGGGCGTGTCGTTATAGCCCCACTGCAGCGGCACATCCTGCCAGATCAGAAGCCCGCGCTCATCCGCCGCCTGATAGAGGGCGCGGCCTGCCACATGACCATGCACGCGGATAGCGTTGGCGTTCATGCGCTCGACCAGATCGAAATCGCGCCCGTAGCGCGCCTTATTCATAGTGCTGAGCCAGGGGGAGCCAATGTAGTTGGTGCCGCGGATAAACAGGCGCTGACCGTTAATCAGCCAGCCCTGATTTTGCGCCTGCTCGACAATCTGGCGTAAACCTGTACGGCTGCTGCGCTGGTCGAGGATGCCCTGTTCGTCGCGCAGCTTGACCTGCACCTGATAGAGCGCGGGCTTGCCGTAACCTTTCGGCCACCAGAGCTGCGCCTTCGGCATCGGCAGGGTGACGGCGATGCGCTGCGGCTCGTTGCCGCTCGGCTGAAGCGTCACGCTCTGTTGCAGATGGTAGGCGTTCCCGCTGAAATTATCGGGCCGGGCGGTCAGATCCAGCGTGGCTGCTTTGGATGCCGGGGCGCGGTAGACGAACTCAACGCGCAGGCGCGGCTGCGTCAGTCCCTGCGACCAGTCCGGCCGGAGAATAACGTTATCGATCGCTACGCTGCGGCTCAGGCGCAATCTGACCGGCGACCAGATGCCGCCGGAGTTGGCGTCCTGGCCCTGCGGCGACCAGGCGCCTCCGGGTCGGGAGTCGTGCTGGTTAAGGATGCCTTTCATCAGATTTTTACGCAGCGGCCAGTTCTTCTGCGGATCTTCAAACGGGCTGTCAACCCGAACCGCCAGCCGGTTATAACGCGTCAGATTACCGGTAATGTCTACCGCGAAACGCTGGAAATAGCCTTCATGCTGCGCCAGCTTCTGCCCGTTAAGCCAGACGTCGGCAAGGTAGTCAACGCCGTCAAACTCCAGCGTCGCCAGCCGGTCGTCTGCCTGCTTCGGCAAAGAAAACTCGGTGCGATACCAGAGCGCGCCCTGGTGATCCCAGCCGGCGCTGTACCAGTTAGCCGGCACGCGCAGCTTGCGCCACGTCTGGTCGCTGCCGCGCCAGCCAACAAAATCGGCGTCGTTTGCGTCGTGGGCGCGCCACTCTGCCGCCAGCGACCAGCTCTCAGGCGGTGGAAGTTGCGCCGCGAACAGCGGCGCGCAAAAGAGTACGCTCA
>NZ_DJDN01000016.1:1498-47597 GCF_002431095.1 Pantoea sp. UBA5923
TCAGGACTTCTCCTGTAGTTGGCGAAGTTGGGTGGAGAGCAGATCAGACTGCTGCTCCAGCTGGGTGATTAAGGCAGCGCTCTCCAGCTGCGTTTCCTCGCGAGCCGAATCTTCCAGCGACTGTAAAAACCGGGTGAAGGCGTCGAAGCCGAACGTAGAGGCTTCGCCGCGCAGCTTGTGCGCCAGGCGGCGAATGCGCGTCATATCCTGTTCGCTCAGGGCGCTTTTCAACTGCGTTATCATCTCCGGCAACCCGTCGGCGAACAGGGCCAGCAGCTCGCTCAGCAGCGCGTCATCCAGACCGAGCCGCGTCGCCAGCGTCTGGCGATCGGGCGGCGAAGCGGGCGCGGTGGGCTGCGTGGGCGGATGCAGGGTAATGACGCGCAGTATCTCGTCGTTAAGCGTCTCCAGACTTACCGGCTTCGCCAGGTAGCCGTCGAAGCCGTGTTGCAGGCAGAACTCCTTGTCGCCCTTCATAGCGTGCGCGGTCATGGCGATAATGCGCTGAGGCGGACGGTCAGGACGGCCCGCTTCGCGCTCGCGGATCAGGCGCGTCGCCTGCTCGCCATCCAGTTCGGGCATTTGCAGATCCATCAGGATCAGATCCCATTTCCCCTTATCCAGCTGCTCAAGCGCCTCAAGGCCGTTGCTGACAATGGCGAACTGATGGCCCAGCCGCGTAAGAAAATGCGCGGCCAGCTTCTGATTCACCAGGTTATCTTCGGCCAGCAGAATGCGCAGAGGCCGCTCCGCGCTGGCGGCGAAATCGCGCGTGCGTGGGGCGGGCGCGGCGTCGCTGGCGGGCTGCAGCGCAAGCGCCTGTATCAGAACGTCGTACAACTCGCGCTGGTCGACCGGTTTGCCAAGGAAGTAGTTCACGCCGATGCGGGCAAGCTGATCGGCATCCATAAAGCGGCTCATGGAGCTGAGCATAATGATCTGACAGTCGGCCAGCGCAGGCGTGGATTTGATCTCCTGCGCCAGCGTCATGCCATCTTTATCCGGCATCTGCGCGTCAAGCAGGATCAGCGGAAAACCGGCGTGCGTTTGCAGCATGGCCAGCGCGTCAGCGGCGCTGGCCGCCAGGCTGGGCAATAAGCCCATATTGCGCAGCATATCGCTCATAATCAGGCGGTTGGTGGCGTTATCGTCCACCACCAGCACCGGCACGCTGCCGAAACGCGGCGAGGTTTTCAGCGCCTCGCTGACGGGCTGCGGTGGCGCAGGCAGGGTAAAGCTAAAGACGCTGCCTTTGCCCGGCTCGCTCTCTACGGTAAGCTCGCCGCCCAGTATCTCCACCAGCCGCGCGGAGATGGTCAGCCCCAGGCCGGTTCCCCCATATTTGCGCGTTGTCGAGGTGTCCGCCTGGCTGAATGACTCGAAAATCAGCTTCTGCTTGTCGGCAGGGATGCCGATGCCGGTATCCCGCACCTGAAAGCGCAGGCGGTGGGTCTGCGCGTCGCGCCGTACGGAAAGCTCCACTTCGCCGGAAGGGGTGAATTTCAGCGCATTGCTGGCGAGATTCGTCAGAACCTGGCGCAGCCGCACGCTGTCCGCCGTCAGCGTATCGGGCACATCCGGCGCGACATTGACCAGCAGCTCGACATTTTTTTCCGAAGCGGCAGGCATCAGCGGCCGCATCAGCCCATGCAGAAACGCCCGCAGCTGAAAATCTTCCTCATCCAGCTCGATTTTCCCCGCCTCGATTTTAGAGTAATCGAGAATATCGTTGATAACCCGCAGCAGCGTGTGCGCCGAGTGGTAGACCAGCGTCATATATTCGCGCTGCTCAGGCGTCAGCTGGGTATCAAGACAGAGCTGCGTCATGCCGAGGATGCCGTTCATCGGCGTGCGGATCTCATGACTCATATTGGCGAGGAAAATACTCTTCGCCTCGTTGGCGGCACGCGCGGCGGCGAGCGCCTGAAGCGAAAGCTGCTCCGCCTCTTTGCGTTTGGTGATGTCCTGTAGCGTACCGATAACGCGCGCGGTTTCGCCTTTGACGGTGACGCTCGCCACCTGGCCCGACAGCAGCATCCAGCGGTAGTTTCCGTTACGGTGTAACAAACGAATTTCGCTTTCAAATACCGGCAGCTGTTGATTGCTGGCGCTGGAGAAGAGCTGCTGCAGCGGCTCACGATCGTCGGGGTGCAGCAGCGTATCCAGGAAGCTGGCGCTGTAGTGCCAGGTCTCGCGCGGATAGCCCAGCATATTGAGCAGCGCGTCGTTGACCTGCAGCAGATCGTTTTCCTGCTGCCAGTCCCAGATGCCTATCTGGGTGGATTCCGCCGCCAGCACAAAGTCGGCGTGCAGCTGACGGCGGGACTCGTTAATTAGCTCGAATCCCGACATATCAATATGCAGGCTGACGATGCCGCCTTCCGGCGTGCGGTTGTGCTGCACAAAGACCTGACGGTTGCCGATGCGGCGCATTTCGCTGTGGTTATCGAGACGGCAGCGGCCGATCAGGTTATCGATCATCGCCTGGCGGCCCTGCTGATTTTCCGTCATATAGGCCGAGGTGATGAACTCCTCCGCCAGCTGCGACAGCGTCATGCCAAGGCGAATGCGCTGCTCTATGCCGGGATAGAAGCGCACCACCTGATGGTTAAAGGCGATCAGACGCTCCTGGTCGTCATACATCAGCACCGCCGCGCGCAGCGAGTCGAGTGCTTTAGGAAGCTGGCTTTCAGGCATCACGCCTCCTTAATTCGGGTTGCCGCTCAGAGCAGCGTTGTTAAGAGGGAAACAGCGTTTCGGCGCGGTAAAAGGATCTTCCAGCTGGCGACGGAAATAGCTCTGATCGCTCAGCTCGCTGTCGCGCAGCAGCGCGCCCATATTCGCCTTAAACAGCAGCGCCTCCAGCACCATGGCGTTGGTGGAGAGCGTAATGGCGCGGTTGTAGTCGCCCGTCGCCTCGACGCGTCCTTCAAACCAGCCGCGCTGCGGATCGTTTTGCCGCTGCGTCATGGCCATCAGCGCGTCGGTAAAGGGGGTCTGCCACAGCGCCCAGAGTCCGAACACCGCGCGGGTCGAGACCTGCGCCAGGGTTGGCACCCATTTGCCGTCGTCAGCCAGCGTGTTCCAGGCGTAGCCGTTGGCGAAAATAGTGTCGTTAACGTGCCAGGGCGGAGCGGAAATATTGAAATCGCTGCGGGCGGTCAGGATGTTTTTTTGCTGCCAGCGCATCTCCTGTACGCGATAGACGTTGCTGGCGCGCTGGCGCTGAAGCGTGACGATATCGCGATCGGCGCCGGGCAGCGTCCAGGCGTACTCCATTCCGCTCAGCACATAAGGCGTGGTGGTGATCGTCGCCGGCGTCCAGGTGGTGCGCGGGTCGCGCGCATCAATATCGAGCGCCAGCCCGTCGATAATGACATGCTGCGCAGGCGGGCGGAGCGACTGGTCATTGGCGAATCCCCAGAGACCGAATCCTGCCGCGCTGTATTCGCTGTCGCCCAGACGACCTTCAGCCTGCGGCGTCAGTTTTTTATCGCGCATCTGTCCGGCATAAAGCTGCCCTTTATCATCCACGACATGACAAAAGTCCCAGCGCAAAATCACGCGCTCCAGGTATTCGCTGTACTGAGGATGAAACGCCGCCACGATGCGTAGCGCCATCATCAGCCGCGCCATATCTTTCGCTGACCAGCCGATAACCTGCGGCGTATTGGCGTAGCCCACCATGGCAACGCTGGTGGCGCTGTAGAGCAAGTTAGGCACGTTGGCCGACGTGAGCGGCAAACGGTTCAGGGTGCCGAGGATCTGCGTCAGCCGACGATCAAAAACTTCATCGTCGATCAAGTCGAGCTGGCGCGCCGCGGTGAGCGCGATCAGGGTATCACCCATCTGCCAGAGGCTGACCACCGGCCGTTTATCGCTGCCGTTGACCAGCCCGGTTTGCGGCTGGAGGTTATTCTCAAAATAGCGCCAGGCGATGGTCGCCCAGCGTCGCTCCTGATCGTTCAGCGTGCCGAGCCGCGCGGTAGTATGCCAGCCACCGTTCACCAGCCAGCGCCAGCCTGCCGCCTGATTCCAGGTCAGCAGACCGATAACCAACGCTATCGCCAGCAGCAGTGCGAAACTTATGCGGATTACTGTTTTAGGCATGTCGTCGCCACCGGCGGTAACTTAACGGGCGCCTGGCTGTCGCAGCGCGCGCACTTACAGGCCCGGCACGACGGGGCGGTGCGTACGGCTGTGCCGCTCTGCTCACACCAGTTTTTAATGCCTGGCGTTACGTTAAGGAACGGGCGGTTGCGCGGCGTATTGTTCGGCTCAAAAATATCGACCAGCCGCTTCTCCCACATTGAAGGCGCATAGCTGGCTTTACGCGGATCGTTACTGTTGAAGCGCAGCAGCTTGCCCTCTTTTTTGAACAGCAGCGCTTCCAGCATGATGCCGTTATTGTTGGCGGTGAACTCTTTGATCGGCCCGTCGCCATTTTCATACAGCCCTTCGTAATAGCCTTTATCTTTCTCGTCGGCGTTTTCGATGGCGTCAAACAGGCGGTCGGTATAGGGCGAGTTCCACAACACCCACATGCCAAGCGCGGCCTTAAGCGATACCGCCGCCACGTTAGGCACATACTGTCCCTTGTCGGTAATGGTGTTCCAGTTGTAGCCGTCGCTGTAAACCGTGTCGTAAACGAAGTAAGGGGATTTATCGAGCTGATGCTCCGATCGCGCCGTCAGCACGCCGGTGATCATGTAGCGGTTTTCCTGCGCCTGATAAACGCGGTCGGCGAAATTCTTCATCCACGGATGGCTGAAGCCGGTGGCGTCGTTATCGCGGTCGTCGGCGTTGTCCCAGCCCATTTCCAGGCCGTGTAGCAGGTAGGACTCCGTCACCACATAGTTATGCTGGCTGGTCATGCGCGGATCGCGCGTGTCGTAAGGCACCAGCACGCAGTAGATATCGGCCAGCGCATAAGGCTCAGGGCGGCTCGCCTGACAGGTGGAGAATCCCCATAGCTGATAGCCTGCCGCCGCGTACTCTTCATAGCCAAGACGCCCTTCCTGAACGTACTGCGGCTGTTTATTGCCGTCGAGATAGGCACCGTACAGCGTGCCGCAGTCATCCACAACGTGCGTAAAATCCCAGCCCAACACTACGTTGTCGATACTGTTGCCATGTTCCGGGTAGCGCTCCTTGATAATTTTCAGCCAGAGCAGCATGCGGCCGATATCGATAGCGGAAAAGCCGATTTCCCCTGGTTTGTTCAGGTAGTCCACTTTCTGGCCGGTAATGGTGTTATAGGCCTTGTTAGGCACCTGGTTCTGGAACAGCACCAGCTTGTTCAGGGTCGCCAGAAATTGCAGCAGACGGCGGTCGAACTCCGCCTTATCGATAATGCCAAGCTCGCGCGCCGCCGTCAGCGCCGCCAGGTAGGAGGCGCTGTCCCACATGGTGGTGGAAGGGTATTTATTAACCGCGTTCACCAGTCCGGTGGTGGGCTGATAGTTCGCCACGAAATAGGACCAGGCGGTTTTCGCCACCGCCATTTCGCGCTCGGTCAGCTCGCCATGGCGCACCTTGTAGTCTGAGGCAGGCAGGCTGATGGCTGCCTTTATGGCGGGCGACAGAAGCATCAGCGCAGCCAGCAGGGCAGCGAAGCCGGACCGACGAAGCCATAAAAATCTCATTTCGATGTTACTCCTTGTTGCTGCGGCTGCTTAGCGGGTAAAGGGGCGGCGAGACAGGCCAGGCAAAGCAGCTGGCCATGGGCGATATAGGAGAGGCTTTCCAGCACCATCGCATTGGTATCTGCATCAATAGCGGCGTTGACCGAGCCGTCGGCGTTGAACCCCGCTTTCCAGCCCTTGCCGGGTTCAATCATCGGCAGCATCTCTTTGCGCAGCGCCTCGCTCCAGCGGTTGCGGAACAGCGCATACCAGGCAAAGGCGGAGCGGGTCGAGGTCAGGGCGCGGCTGGCGAGCGATTCGCTGCTGCTGGCATTGATATTCTGGATAGGCAGCGGCTGGCTACCCGGCAGCGCGCCGACGAAATCGGGCGCCTGCTCGGCGTAGTCGCTGTTGATCACGCCCGCGTCGGAAGGGGTGCCGGTGCGGTTCTGCACGATTTGCATAATGCGCCAGGTGATTTCGCCGCTGCGGGCGTCGAAGCCTTGCTCCAGCCCGGTCAGCAGATAGGGCATACTGACCAGGGAAGGCTGCTTGCCCCAGGGCGTGCGCAGCCCCTCATCGGGCACCGCGTGGCCGTCAATTTCGACCAGCTTCAGCCCGTCCGGCGGCTGGCTGACCGCCAGACCGGCTGCGGCATTGATCAGCCGCAGCACGCTGCCCGCATAGAGACGGTAGCCGTAACTGCCGCGCGGATCGTCTGTACGGATCACCCAGCGGTTAACCGGCAAACTCGCGCCCTGCGGCCCGCTGCCTTGTAGCAGACCGGCGAGCTGCCAGCGCGACAGCAGCTGATTGACGGCGGCCGCGTGCTGCGGATAGCGCCACAGCAGGATCTGCAGCGGCATCAGCAGGCGTCCCATATCAATGGCCGATCCCGCATTTTCATCCGGCGAAGGCAGCGCCTTTAGCGTATCGGCCTGGTAGAAGGCGGCGGGCAGGCCGTCTGGCTTCAGAGGCAGCTGGCCCAGCGCGTCGAGCGCCGAGGCGATACGGTCGTCAAACTCCGCGTCGGGGATAATGGCGAGCTGTTTCGCCGCAATAGCTGCGAGCAGGTAGCTGCCGGTGCTCCACAGGCTGAGCCAGGGTTTGTCCGCTTCGGCATTGACCAGCCCGTTCGCCTGGGTGTTATTAATAAAATATTGCCAGGCGATGCGCGCCCAGACCGCCTCATCAAAGGTCAGTTCGCGCTGCTGCGGCAGAGGCGGGAACGACTTGCTGAGTACGATGCCGTCTGTGGTCTCGACGCGCGTCGGCATCTGTCGCTCGACCCACAAGACAATGGCGAAGCCGATCAAAAAGCCGATCAGAATAGTGAGATAGCTGCGCGCGCTGTAAATGCCCGATTTCAGGCTCATTCCGCTTCCGCCTCCTGCGTGGCAGGCGGCGTCCACATCGCCGCCATAATCATGGGCATCATGGCGGCGATATTGACCGCCCCCCAGAAGATATTGATGACATAACCAGAGGGGTCGTCGACGTTGCCGCGCGCCACCTGAATGCCGCCCCAGATCAAGCCGATCAGCGTCAGCGCCACGATCGCCAGCTGCGGCTTCACCAGATAGAGAAACCGGCCCGACTGACGCTCTTTCGGCGTGACGTGAAACTTAATTTTCTCGCCGCGCAGCACCGTACCCAGGGCGCGCAGGTTAACGGAGAAAAAGGCGAGATAGGACGATCGCCCGTCCCAGGCAGAAATGCCCCAGGTACCGAACATAAACGCCAGCTCCGACACGATAAAAAAGGGCAGAAAATGCAGGTAAAAAGGGGTCGAATAGGCGGAGACGGGGGGAATGCCGGTAAAGAGATAAACAAGCGGCGAGATCAGGAAAACGGTATTCCAGATACAGGCAAGATAAGACCAGAAGGTGGTGCCGTACATCAGGGTCTGGCCGACGCTGAGCTTAAAGCGGCGGCGGCTGAATATCTTGTCATGGAACAGAATGTCCAGCGAACCCGCGGCATATTTAAAACGCTGAATCATCCAGGTCAGTAGGTCCTGCGGCGAAAGCATTTTGGACTCGATGCCGGGATGCATAACGGAACGCCAGCGGCGTCCGCTGTCGCCGTGTAGCACGATAGAAGTGTAGATATCTTCCGAGACGTGGAACTTGTAGGGCGTCAGCTCCGTATCGGCAATAACATGGGGGCGCATCGCCTGGCTCAGCGTGGCGCGCATCTCCTCATCGCGGATATCGCGCGTATGGCGCGATATCTCCTCTTCGACGCTAAAAACGTAGCTGCGCAGCGCCGCCTGCATCACCGCTTCGCGGCGGTGAACCGAAGCCGCGCCGCAGCAGAACGCCGCGTTCGCCCAGTTGCGGCGGCGCAGGATAACGTCGTAAAACATGCGCGGATCGTTGAAAAAGGGGTCGTTGCCGATAGTCAGCCGGCCAAACAGGCCTTCTGTTACACGACCGAAGAGATAGCCCGGCAGCCCGGCGCGGCGGCGCAGCCAGGCGGAGAGGCGTTCCCCTTCAGGCAGATCGTAAAACCACTGCGGCGTCTGTACCCAGGCGACATCCGGATCGCGGAAGTAGCCCAGCGTATTGGCCAGAAGACTGGGAAAAACGCGGGTATCCGCATCACAAATCACCAGGAAGTCGCCGTCGGTCTGTTCCATACCGTTGCGAATGTTGCCCGCCTTAAAGCCGATATTGTTTTCGCGGGTAATGTAATTCACCCCTTCCTGCTCGCAGACCGCGCGCATCTCTGGTCGACGGCCGTCATCCAGCACATGTATAGCGAGATCGAGCGGCGTGGGGTAGGTCAGCTTAAGCGCATCGCGGATTGAGAGACGCACCAGCTCAGGATCTTCAGAGTAGGTAGCGATAAAGAGATCCACCTTCGGCGGCCGCGGATCGGTGCGGTCCTGCTCAAGCAGGCATTGATTGATCTCCTCGGGCGGCGCCGGACACGGCGGATCCTTCACCTGCCAGATATTAATGGTGAAGAGCAGCGTGCCGATCCAGGCGAGCGTCTCCGCCAGCGCCAGCGGAACGGCATACCAGAGCGCGTCCATATTAAGCGACTCCATCCAGCGCCAGCGGATGTAGTTTGCGCCCAGTATCAGGCCAGCAACGGCCAGCACCTGCCAGAGCCTCATCACCCAGAGCGGCGTTTGAAGCGGGGCGGGCGGACGGCGATGTTCAAAGCGTGAAAAGTAATAATCCATGGCGTCTCGTTTCGATAGCGGAAGCGTCTGTTGGTTATCTTTTCACCTGGATGTAATAATCAATTCATTAACTTAGCAAATGACAATAATTAAATTATTTTTATGCTTATACTCTGCCGCTTCTGCTGGAAGATTAACAGCTTTACCGTCAGACAGCCTCTGTCAATTTATATAGTATTAAATTACAGCTATTTACAAGGAAGTTAAGAATTTTTTCATTTCAGCGTGACTTAAACGGCAACAGCGCTAAACTTCTCCTTACAGAGCACCGATCTGTTTCATTTAACTAAAAAACATACTTACATCACTTACGGTAATGATTTATGGCGGATGTGGCGTTTGAGCCTAAAACGGTAAGCGTCGACTGGCGCGCGTGGCGCTATGCCGTACCCGGCAAGCGCGATCTGCGTGTGGATATGCTGCGCGGCATTGCGCTGGTAATGATGGTGGTGGCGCATACCGAACTGCTGTCGCTGATTAATATCTTTACCTGGGAGAGGTTTGGGCTGACCACCGGCGCCGAAGGCTTCGTTATTCTGTCGGGCTTTATGCTCGGCATGCTCAACCGTCAGCGACTGCAAAAAGAGGTGCTGTTAACCGTAAGCTGGAACCTGTGGCGGCGGGCCGGGAAAATCTATCTGGTCAATCTGACCATCATCTTCATTATGCTGCTGCTGTCGCGCCTCCCTTTTATCAACACCTTTGAAGTAACCCATTTCGTCGATCGCTATTCCGGCACCGTCTGGTCGCTGTTTCCCACTACGCCGCAGATTAAAGAGACCTGGTTCAATATCATCCTCTACCTGCAAATCGGACCGCATCAGACGCAGATCCTCGGACTTTATATCTGCCTGCTGCTGGCCAGCCCGCTTTTTCTGGCGCTGCTGCAAAGCCGTCGCGTGGGATGGCTGCTGCTGGCCTCTCTTGCGGGTTACGTCAGCTATCACCTGTGGCCGACGCGGCTGACCGTCGCGGAGTTCGAGTTCGCCTTCCCGCTGCTCGCCTGGCAGTTCATTTATGTGCTGGGAATGTGCTGCGGCTGGTACAAGGATGAGCTGATGTCGCTGGCGCGCACGCCGGGCGGCTATATCGTGATGGGCCTGATGGTGATCTACGCGCTCGTCATGATGTTCATCGCGCAGAACCATACCAATCCCTTTATGCCTTCGTTTCTGCTGCTGCACGTTATTCCGCCCGCCGATTTCAACTGGTTTTATTACCATCTTGCCAGCAAAAACGCGCTCGGGCCCTGCCGCGTGCTGAATGACTTCAGCCTGATGCTGCTGGTTTATCTGGTGCTGACCTTCTGCTGGCGGCCCATTGAACGCGCCTTCGGCTGGTTTCTTATTCCGCTGGGGCAGCACTCGCTTTACACCTTTATTTTGCACGTCTTTGTCGTGATGGCGGTCAGCCAGTTCGTCCATTTCGACCTCTGGCACCAGGCGTGGATACGCAACACGCTTATTCATATGGCGGCGCTTGGGCTGCTGTGGTGGATGGCGAAAAAAGAGATTGGCGGTCGTTTTATTCCTAATTAAGCGAGGAGCGCTGCATGATTCACCCTGGGCTTCCGGCCAGAGGAGCAGGATTGCTGATGATCGCCTTCGTCGCCAGCGCGGCGATGCCTGCGTGCGCCGCCTCGTCCGACAGCGGAGCGGCCGCAATGCACGATGAGTCGGTACCGGCGGCGGCCGTCTCCAGCCGCTGGGGTCGCCTTTTTGTCGGCAATAAAAATAAACTTTCCGGCGCGCTGAGTTTTTCCAGCGGATTAAAAGATCAGTGGCTGTCGATCCCTAACGGTTCGGAAAGCGCACAGCGGAAAAAGAAAATAAATCAGCTACTTAATCTGAGTCTGCAATATTCGCCCTATAGTTACTGGTTCGCTAACGTCACGCTGCGTGCGCCTGTTACCGATTTCGATAAATACGCTACCGATTTCCGCTACAGCTTCGGCTACGACGACTGGCATCCAAATACCTTCAGCCTGGTTTACAGCAACTATGGCGACAACCGTCTGTTTACCTCAGGTAATGCGCGCCATACCTATTTTGAGCAGGGTGCTTTCACCCTCGCCTATAAATTTTCGCTGCCCAAGGATCTGGAAAAGCATCTGCTCATCAACAAAGGGGACGCGCTGACCTGTCAGGTTGGCGTCAGCTGGGTGCCGCGCTACTACTCGCTGGCGGATAACGACCTGCGCTCAAACAAAGAGGTCGGGCTGGGCGGCTGCGGTTACACCTTTAAGCAGCACTTTTTTATCCGCGCCACCGCCTTCTGGTTTCCGCATCATGAACAGCAGCAGCCCTGGAACGGCGACTACAGCTACAGCTTTGGCTATGCAACCTATAAACCGGGATCGTTCTCTATTCAGTACAGCAACTACAGCGGCACGCGCTTTCCCGGTCGGAGCAGCGCTAATGCCAAATTTCGTGAGGGCACAATCTCGCTTATCTGGTTCCTTCCTTTCTGAGGTTTTCTATGGACGCGCTTCAGCCTCAATCCGTCTTAATCGTCGATGATGCGCTGCTCTACCGCAGGCTGCTGGCTGGACTGCTGCAGCAGTGGGGCTATCAGGTTTTCGAAGCGGAGAATGGCGAGCAGGCGCTGGCGCTGCTGGCGCAGGAAACGGTGAGCCTGGTGATTAGCGACTGGGAGATGCCGGTCATGGATGGCCTGACGCTTTGCCGTCAGATCCGCCAGCAGCTACAGGATCGCTATATCTACATTATCGTTCTTACCGTACGCGACAGCGTGGAGGATCTGCGCGTCGGTTTCGCCGCCGGCGCGGATGACTTTTTGCGCAAGCCGGTTAATCAGGTTGAGCTACAGGCGCGACTGCACGCGGGCGAGCGTATCCTGCGGCTGGAAGCGACGCTGGCGAGCAAAAATCGCCGCCTCAGCGAGGCGCTGACGCAGATCGAACAGGATTTGCAGGCGGCTGCAAGACTCCAGCACAGCATTCTGCCGCCGCATCATCTGCGCCAGGGCGACTACTTCGCTGACTGGCTGTTTATGCCCTCCGCATGGGTTTCCGGCGATCTTTTCCATCTCTTTCCCCTTAATGACCATACCGTAGGGTTTTACTGCGTTGATGTGGCGGGACATGGCGTGACGGCGGCGATGATGTCGGTGGCGGTAGCACGCCAGTTTCTGCATGGCCGTACGGTCGATCCCTTTTTGTTCGACGGCGCGGCCATTACGCCGCCGTCGCAGGTGGTGCGCATTCTCAATGCGCGTTTTTGCGCCCAGCACCCCGAGGTCACCAGCTATTTCACCATGGTTTACGGGGTGATCGATCGCCGCAGCGGCGAAGGGCGGCTCTGTCAGGCGGGGCATCCAACCCCTTTTATCGTCAGCGGCGAGGGGGCGGTGCGTGAGGTCGGTGAGGGCGGGCCGCCGGTCGGGCTGCTTGAGCACCTTGACTGGGACGAGAGCGCCTTTCATCTTGCGCCGGGCGAGCGGCTCTGCCTCTACAGCGACGGCATCAGCGAGTGCGAAAATGCAGAGCAGCAGATGTTTGGCGCAGCGCGTCTGGGAAAATTGCTGGCTTCGCTTCACAACCACTCGCTGGAGGATCTGCTGGCGGCGGTGGAACAGTCACTTAATCAGTGGCGCGGTCTGGCATCGGACGAAGCCGCCTCCGCGGCGGATGATATCTCCTTGCTGGTGATTGAGCGGCAGCAAGGCTTAACGGGAGAAGCGAAATGAAATTTGAAACTGAAAAGATCGACAACGCCTTTGTATTCACGCCGGTGGTGCGCCGACTCGACGCGTCGGTTGCGCTGCGCTTTAAAGAGGCGGTAGCGGCGGTGATCCAGCAGGGCGAAACCGCGCTGATTCTCGACTTTTCGCGCGTGGACTTTATCGACAGTAGCTGTCTGGGCGCGCTGATCTCGCTGTTGAAACTGCTGAGCGGAAAGGGGCAGCTAGTGCTCTGCGCGCTCAACAGCAATATTAAAGCGATGTTTTCGCTGACCCGCATGGATCGGGTATTCACTCTCTGCGCCGACCGAAGCGAGGCGCTCGCCGCGCTGAACGGAGGATGAACGATGTCCGAACACACCCAGCAGAAAGAGCTACGGCTGCCTGCCACTATTAATAGTCTGACGACGCTCGGCATCGCGCTGCGTCAGTTCGTCGCCGGGCTGCCGGTGACCGAAGTCTGGATCTATCCGCTCGATCTGGCGCTATGCGAGGCGGCAAGCAATATTATTCGTCATGGCTACCATGACGATGCGACGGCGCACTACCGGGTCTGTTTTAGTCACGACGGCCGTGAGGTGACGGTAACGCTCTATGACAGCGGCGTGCCTGTGCCGGAGGAGAAGCGTCAGCCGCCGGTAATCGATCCCGACGCGCCGTTGACTCTGGAGAGCTTGAGCGAAGGCGGCCGCGGTATGCAGCTTATCTTCTCAGGTGTTGATCGGGTCAGCTACCGCGAGGGCGAAGGTGAGAACCAGCTGACCCTGATCAAAACGCTGCCTTAGTTCTCCGGGCGGAACAGCTTCTGTACGAACTCAATATAGGCCGGACGCCAGACATCCATCTCATGACCCAGCGCAGGATAAGTATGCCAGTCGCTGTGGATGCCGCGCTGGTCCAGCTGCGCCTTGAGGCCGGTCATATCGCGCCCGGTAATGATGTCCTCTTCGCCGCTAACCAGCGTCAGCAGTTTTAGCTGACGGTTGATAGCGGCAGGCTTTTTCAGCTGCGCCGCCACGCGAAAATCGGGTACGGATTCGGTGGTCACGCCGCTGAAAATCCCCAGCCAGGCGAACTTATCGAGATGGCGCATGCCGCTGACCAGCGCCTGATAGCCGCCCTGCGACAGCCCCGCCAGCGCCTGACTTTCTGCCTCTTTCCGCACCGGATATCGGTCGGCGACGAGCGGCATAATCTCCTCTATCAGCTCTTTGTCCGCCGCCTGTGCATTGCGCGGATAGAAGGTTTCGCGACGGGTGGCGGGGGCGAAACTTTCAGGTATCGCCCCCGCGGCGTCGGTTTCGGTATCCGGCATCACGACCAGCATCGGCACGATTTTCCCCTCGGCGAGCAGGTTATCCATAATTTGCGGCACGCGTCCCTGGGTCAGCACCGAGAGTCCGGTATCGCCAAAGCCGTGGTAGTAATAGAGCACCGGCAGCGGAGGAGAGTCGGCGCGCGTGCCGGGCGGCACCCAGACGGAGATACGGCGTTCGCGGTTCAGCGATGGCGAGTGCCAGGTCAGGGTATGGATCTCGCCGTGCAGCACGTTTCGCTCATCCAGCAGGCTGCCGGGCACCAGAATCAGGCTGGTATTCACCTGACGCTGTGGTTTCGCCAGCGCGTTGCCCGTGTCGATGCTGCGAAAGCCGTCCACGTTAAAAAAATATTCATATAAGCCAGGCTGCATGGCTTCGCTGGTAAAAGACCAGATGCCGCGATCGTCTTTGGTCAGAGGATGCGAAACGTAACGATCGGGCGTAGGGCCGGTCACCACCTCGACCGCTTTGGCGGCCGGCGCCCATAACCGCCAGGTTATGGTGCTGTTATCATTGACCTGGCTGGTGTATTGATCCGGCGGCAGGGTTTCGGGTGGGCGCTGAGGAAGCGGGATAGCCAGCAGAGAATGACTCCATACCGCCAGACTCAGGCCCAGAAAGAGGCAGCGAAAATTCATCAGATATCCTTAACAGAATGCAGGTCCGTTAAGTGTGGCATAAGCGGGAAAAAATGAACTGCCGCGCGTGAATTTTGCTGCCTCTCCGGCACTGCGTTAGAGAAGATCGCGTCCGTTGCTGGCGATCACTTTTTTATACCACCAGAACGATTTTTTGCGCGTGCGCGCCAGGGTGCCGCGCCCCAAATCATCTTTATCGACATAGACAAAGCCGTAGCGCTTGCTCATTTCACCGGTTGAGGCGGCGACCAGATCGATGCAGCCCCAGGTGGTGTAACCCATCACCGGCACGCCGTCGTCGATCGCCTGCGCCATCGCCCGGATGTGCTCGCGCAGATAGCTGATGCGGTAGTCGTCGTTAATGCTGCCGTCTGCTTCCACCTTGTCCTGCGCGCCCAGCCCGTTCTCCACCAGAAACAGCGGCTTTTGATAGCGGTCATACATCATATTCATGGTGATGCGCAGCCCCAGCGGATCGATGCCCCAGCCCCAGTCGCTGCGTTTGATATGCGGGTTGGTCAGAGACTTCACCACGTTGGCGGCGCTGCTGTTGCGCTCGTTCATCTCCGCCGAGGCGCAGCGCGACGCGTAATAGCTGAACGAGACAAAATCGACGCTGTTTTTCAGGATGTCGGCGTCTTCGCTCGCCATCTCAATGGTGACGCCTTTCTCCCGGAACAGGCGGGCGGCATACGTCGGGTAGGCGCCTCTCGCCTGCACATCAATAAAGAAAAGATTCTCGCGATCCTTTTCCAGCGCTGCCCAGACATCTTCCGGTTTGCAGGACCAGGGGTAAAAATTGCCGCCCGCCAGCATACAGCCAACCTGGTTAGCCGGGTTGACCTCGTGAGCGATGCGGGTCGCGAGGGCGCTGGCGACCAGCTCGTGATGCGCGGCCTGATACTTCACCTGATCCTGATTCTCTCCCTCTTCAAACACCAGGCCGGCGCCGGAGAAGGGGCTGTGGAGCAGGATGTTTATCTCATTAAAGGTCAGCCAGTATTTCACCAGACCGTCGAATGCTTCGAAGCAGGTGCGCGCATAGCGAGCAAAGAAATCAACCATTTTGCGGTTGCGCCACGAGCCATACTCCACCACCAGATGCATCGGCACATCAAAATGGCAAAGCGTAACCAGCGGCTCGATGCCATATTTTTTACACTCTTCGAACAGGCTGCGATAAAAGGCGATACCTTCCTGATTCGGCTCTGGTTCATCGCCGCGCGGATAGAGGCGGCTCCAGGCGATAGAGGTACGGAAAACACCGAACCCCATCTCCGCCATCAGGGCGATATCTTCTTTATAGCGATGATAAAAGTCGATCGCCTCATGACTGGGATAGTATTCATCGTCGCGCAGGCTAAAGCGCTTCTCTAACCCCAGCTTTACCGGCATGCGCGCGGCGCCGTGTGGGATCATATCTACCGTAGTCAGGCCCTTACCTCCTTCCAGATAGCCGCCTTCAGACTGATTCGCGGCTAATGCGCCACCCCATAAAAAACCTGCTGGAAATGTCAGTTCCGACATAAATTACCTCAATGATGAACTGCTGCCTTAACCGGCTCGATCGATTCCGCCTTTGCGGGCGAGGCGCTGGCCTCGGGCGCGCTTTCCGGAATATCTTCAAAGCCTAAAATCAGAGTCAGAATAAATGAGAGCACTACGGAGAGCGCCATCACCGCCACCACCCAGACGATACTCATGGGGTTAGCGGGATCGAAGAACTGCACGCTGGTAAAGAGTCCCGGCGACGCCATCGAGTGGCTGGCCAGCCCGCCGACGCCCGCCACCGCGCCACAGATAAAGCCGCTAATCAGGCAGGCGACCAGCGGACGCTTCAGGCGTACCGCCACGCCGTAAAGCGCCGGTTCGGAGATGCCGGCGACGATAGCGGAGGCAGCGGCGGCGAGGGCGGTCTGGCGCAGCTCGCGGTTTTTGGTTTTAAAGGCGACCGCCAGCGAGGATCCGCCCAGCGACAGGTTTGCGCCGATTTCCGACGGCATCACCATACCCTCTTTGCCGCTTTCGGCGATGGTCTGAATAATGGTCGGCGTAAAAACGCGGTGCATGCCGGTCATTACCAGCAGCGGCCAGATGGCGCCCATAATCGCCACCGAAAGCCAGCCAAGATAGCCGTGGACGGTATAGACCACGGCCGAAATGCCGCTGCCGATCCAGATGCCCAGCGGGCCAATCAGCAGGATGGCAATCGGCGCGGCGATCAGCACAATCAGCATCGGTTTCAGGAAGTTTTTCGTTACCGCTGGCGTAATGCGATCGACGATTCGCTCAATATGGGACAGGATCCAGGTCATTACCAGCGCCGGGATCACCGTGTAGGTGTATTTCACCGGCGTGACGGGAATCGAGGCGAAGTCAACCGCCTGACCCTGCGCCGCTTTCGCCATCAGATCGATAAAGCCAGGATGCAGCAGTACGCCCGCGATCGCGATCGCCAGCGACATATTGGTTTTAAACTTGATTGAGGCCGACGCGGCGACCATGACCGGCAGGAAGAAAAACGCGCCGTCGCCAATGACCGTCAGGATAGTCAGCGTTGAGGAGCCTTTCGGCAGAATGCCACTCATCTCCAGCACCATCGCCAGCAGCTTCACCATCGAGCCGCCGATAATCGCCGGAATCAGCGGCGACATGGTGTCGACCAGCGCGTCGAGAATGCCCGCGCCGATGCTTCTCAGGGTAATTTTGCGTTTCACCGCCGCGCCGCCAGAGGCTTCAGGCGTGCCGAGCGCCAGGATAGCCTGATAGGCTTTGCCGACGTTGTTGCCGATAATGACCTGACACTGCGTATCGTTATCGACCACGCCCATCACGCCGGGCAGCGCTTTGAGCGCGGCGCTATTGACCCGCGCGCGATCTTTTACAACAAAACGTAAACGGGTCATGCAGTGGGTGACGGACTCAATATTCTGCATTCCGCCCAGCGACTGCACGATGGCGCGAGAGACTTCTGCGTAGGGATTAGGCATGGTTTTGCGTCTCTGTTGTTATGGGTAGAGTGATTGACCGGCGGCCTGCTGTTGTAGGGACAGAGGGCGCTATGATGTGCCATAGGAAACCGGTTTCACAAAATCATGAACAGTTGCAAAATTGATAACAAGATGGCGAAGGCGGTTATTTTTCAAACCGTGACTGGCGTCACTTTCCAGGTTTATGCTTATCAAGGCGCGTCTGAGGTTGAGTAGACTGCACAGCTGATTGAGGGAGAAGGGAAAATTTATGGCCACCATACTTGAGGTCGCGAAAAGGGCGGGCGTCTCTAAGGCGACGGTTTCCAGGGTGCTGTCGGGCAACGGCTATGTCAGCCATGAGACGCGGGAAAAGGTGATGCAGGCGGTGGCCGAAACCGATTTCCGGCCTAACTTGCTGGCGCGCAATCTGTCGGTAAAATCGACCCAGACCATTGGCCTGGTGGTGACGAATACGCTCTACAGCGGCAACTACTTCTCCGAGCTGATGTCCCATTCCGCCCGCATGCTGGAGCAGCAGGGCCGTCAGCTGATCCTGGCCGACGGCAAACACAGCGCGGCGCAGGAACGCGCGGCGATCGACTTTCTGCTCGATCTCCGCTGCGACGGCATTATTATCTATCCGCGTTTTCTTACCGTCGATGAGATGGACGAGATTATCGCGCAGCGCAAACAGCCGGTGCTGGTAGTAAACCGTCGCTTACGACAGCATCACAGCTACTGTATTTATGCCGACCAAAAGCAGATCAGCGCGATGGCGGTAAAAGCGCTAATCGAGCTGGGCCATCGCGATATCGGCTTTATTACCGGCTCGCTCGATTCCCCAACCGGGGCAGAGCGCCTGGCCGGGTATAAAGCGGCGCTGCATGAGAGCGGCATACCGCTGCGCGAGGCGCTGATCGCAGAAGGGAAATGGCATGCGCAGAGCGGCGCGCAGGCGACAGCCGCCCTAATCGCCAGCGGCTGCGCCTTTAGCGCGCTGGTCGCCAGCAACGATGAGATGGCGATCGGCGCCATCAGGCATCTGACGACGGCAAATATTGCGGTGCCGGGGCAGGTGTCGGTGCTGGGCTTTGATGATATTCCCCTGGCACCTTATATCGTTCCTGCGCTTTCCAGCGTCCGCATCCCCGTTACCGACATGATTCAGGAGGCGATTGCCCGACTGTTAGCCATGCTGGATGGCGGCTCGTGGCAGGAGGCGGAAGCTTTTGCCGCCAGCCTGTCGCTGCGGGAGTCGGTGACGACAGGCCCTTTATGCACGCTAGCTGACGCTGGCGGCTAACCACTTTTCCAGCTGCGCCAGCTCGTCATACTGAGCGGGAAATGCCGTTTGCAGTTGCGCGACCGCGGCGGCCAGCGCATCCGGGCGATAGGCGACACCCTGAAGTTGAGTCTCCAGCGCTTCCAGCGGTGTCGGGTTAAGGCTGTCGGTAAAGATCTGGCAGCGGCTTATTACGCCGCGTTCGACATCAAAGTGGATCTCTACGCCGCCCCAGGCAAAACGCGTATCAAGCAGGTGAGTAAAGTCGGGCGACTGGCCAAAGTTCCACTCCCAGCTGCTCTGCCGCGCAAACTGTTCGGCAAAGCCAGGCAGATCGGGCAGCGCATCCGGCGATATGCGCTCTGGCTGGCAGCGTGCCTGATAATAGTCGAAGAAAGCTTCGGTGACAGCGTCACAAATGGCGGCGTAATTAATGTCCGGCGAAAGTTCGGTCAGGTTCGCCACGCGCGAGCGCACCGAGGTAATGCCTTTGGTTTGCAGCTTTTTGATGTCCGGGTTGAGATAATTCGCCAGCCGCGATAAATCGGCATCGATCAAAAAAGTGCCGTGGTGAAAGCCGCGGTCGGGCGTTTCATGATAGGCGGAACCGGAGATTTTCCGCACCTCGCCGCCGCGCGTCACGACGATATCGTTGCGTCCCGACGCCTCCGCTTCGATTCCCAGCGTGCTCAGCGCGCTGAGAATAATGCCGGTCGAGACGCTTTTGTCGTACTCCGGCTTGCCCGCCATAAAGGTAAAACAGGCGTTGCCTAAATCGTGAAACACCGCGCCGCCGCCGCTGCTGCGCCGCGCCAGCTTAATGCCGTCCTGCGCCATGCGTCGCGTGTTGCACTCTTTCCAGGGATTTTGCGCCCGGCCGATAACCACGGTTTCAGCATTGCGCCAGAGAAATAATACCTTCTGCGTGGCGGGCATCTGCCGGTAAATGCACTCCTCTACGGCGAGGTTAAACCAGGGATCGTTTGATTCCGAAAGCAGTAAACGCAGCGTGGTCATCTCTTCTCCTGAGGCGTTGAGCAAAGCGGCTGCCAATCTTAACGCGCTTTGCGGCCGGTAAAATGATAGCGCGTGCTCTGATTAAGGCAGCTTAAGGTTTCCCTAAAGTTAACAGGGCATGCTGTACTCTCCTGTTAACAGATGGACTGCAAGCATGTTTTACCCGCTCAATAAAAGACCGACGCTAAATCGGCTCTCTTTTCTGTTGCTCTTTTCGTTTTATATCGCCGTATTTCTTAACCTGGCCTTTTATCACCAGGTTATCGCCGCTTTGCCGCTTGATAGCGTACGCAACTGGCTGGTATTTCTTTCTATGCCGCTGGTGGCGATTTCGGTCATTAATATTGTGGTGACCATCGCCTCTTTTTTGTGGCTCGACCGGCCGCTCCTTGCGCTGTTTATCCTGGTCTCCGCAGCCGCGCAATATTTCATCTGGAATTATGGGGTGATTATTGACCGGTCAATGCTGGTTAATATTCTCGACACCACTCCGTCGGAAAGCTTCGCTCTGATGACGCCGCAGCTGGTGATTACGCTGCTGCTCTCCGGCGTAGTAATGGCGGGCGTGGTTTTCTGGGTTCGCGTGCGTCCCACTAAGCCTTTCTGGAAAAGCGCGGTTTATCGCCTGATTAGCGTGGCGGCGTCGGTTATTTTTATCCTGCTGGTGGCGTCATTGTTCTATAAGGATTACGCCTCCCTGTTCCGCAATCAGAAAGAGCTGGTGAAATCGCTCAGCCCGTCAAACTCCGTTGTCGCGACGATCTCCTGGTATAAGCACAACCGGGATCTCAATCTGCCGCTGGTTAAAATCGGCGAAGATGCGCACCTGTCACCAGCGATGCAAAACGGCAAAAAGAACCTGACTATTTTAATCGTTGGCGAAACGTCGCGGGCGGCTGATTTCTCACTGTCAGGCTACCAGCGTGAAACCAATCCGCTGTTGAAGAAAGATGACATAACCTACTTCCCGCATACCGCATCCTGCGGTACGGCAACGGCGGTCTCGGTTCCCTGCATGTTTTCCGGTATGCCGCGCGCGCATTATGATGACGCGCTGGCTGGTCATCAGGAAGGTTTGCTGGATGTGATCCAGCGTGCCGGTATCAAAGTGCTGTGGAACGACAACGACGGCGGCTGTAAGGGCGCCTGCGATCGTGTGCCGCATCAGGATGTCTCCAGCCTGAACCTGGCGGGGATGTGTATTAAAGGCGAATGTTACGACGACGTGCTGTTTCACGGGCTGGAGGATTATATCGATCAGCTACAGGACAATGGCGTTATCGTTCTGCATACTATCGGCAGCCACGGCCCCACTTACTACAATCGTTATCCGCCGCAGTTCCGCCGCTTTACGCCAACCTGCGACACAAACCAGATTCAGGACTGTTCGCAACAGCAGCTGGTGAATACTTACGATAATACCTTGCTGTATGTCGATTATATTGTCGATAAGGCGATTAAGCTGTTGCAGTCGCATCAGGACAAGTTCACCACCAGCCTGGTTTATCTCTCCGACCATGGCGAATCGCTGGGCGAGAACGGCACCTATTTACACGGTATGCCTTACGCCATCGCGCCGGAGGTACAAAAGCATGTCCCCATGCTGATCTGGCTGTCGCCGGACTACCAGCAGCGCTATGGGGTGAATAAGGGCTGCCTCGATAAGCTGGCGGCAGAGGATAATTTCTCGCAGGATAATCTCTTCTCCACCATGCTGGGGCTGACCGGCACAGCGACAAAAGTCTATAAAGCGGAAGATGATATTCTCACTTCCTGTCGTAAAAGCTAAACGCGAAAGCCCTGCAAATGCAGGGCTTTTTTCTGGTTAGCGTTTTAACCTCGCGCCGCGGCTGTTAATGACGTCGCGATACCAGTAGAAACTTTTTTTACGGCTGCGCTTCAGCGTGCCTGAGCCATCCTGATTGAGATCCACATAGATAAACCCGTATCGCTTAGAAACCTCCGCCTTTGAAGCGCTAATCAGATCGATAGGGCCCCAGTAGGTATAACCCATCACCTCTACGCCATCATTAATCGCTTCCCAGACCTGCACCAGGTGATCGTTGATATAGCGAATACGATAGTCGTCGTTAATCTGGCCATCGGCGTCGGGCTTATCCTGCGCGCCCAGTCCGTTCTCCACAATAAACAGCGGTTTCTGATAGCGGTCCCACAGCATATTGAGCAGCGTGCGCAATCCGACCGGATCGATCTGCCAGCCCCATTCCGAACTCTCAAGATGTGGATTAGGCACCATATCAAGGATATTGCCGCGCAGCTTCTCTGCCTGACTCACGTCGGCCGTCGCGCATCCAGACATGTAATAGCTGAATGAGATGAAATCGACCGTATGGCGCAGCGCGTCAAAGTCCGCCGGCTCGGTCTGCAGCTCAATGCCCTGTTCGCGAAAGTCGCGCTTTATATAGTCGGGATAGCGGCCGCGGCACTGCACGTCGCCGAAAAACTGCCAGCGTCGATTCTCCTGCAGGGCAGCGAACACATCTTCAGGTTTACAGGTCAGCGGATAAATTAAGCCGCCAAGCAGCATATTGCCGATGCGCGCATCTGGAATAAGCTCGTGACACGCCTTAACCGCCAGACCGCTGGCAACCAGCTGATGATGAATAGCCTGATAAATTTCTCCCTTCGTGCAGTCGCCTTGTAGGCCCACGCCTGTTAACGGCGCATGCAGCGACATATTGATTTCATTGAAGGTCAGCCACAGTTTCACCTTGCTGCGATAGCGCGTAAAAACGGTACGCGCATAGCGCTCAAAAAAGGCGATAAGCTTACGATTACCCCAGCCGCCATAGTTCTGCACCAGCCCCCACGGCATTTCATAGTGTGACAGTGTCACGAGTGGCTGGATGCCGTGACGCGCCAGTTCGTCAAACAGCTTATCGTACCAGGCCAGTCCCGCCTCGTTCGGCTCCAGCTCATCGCCCTGCGGGAAGATGCGCGTCCAGGCGATAGAGACGCGCAGGCAGGTAAAGCCCATTTCGCGAAACAGCGAGATATCGTGGGGATAGCGATGATAAAAGTCGATAGCGACATCTTTAATAGAAAAGTCGCCAGGCTTGCGTTCTACAACCTGGCCGAAAATACCCTCAGGCAACATGTCGGAAGTTGACAACCCTTTGCCATCTTCCATCCACGCGCCTTCAACCTGATTGGCTGCCAGCGCGCCTCCCCATAAAAAATCATCCGGGAACTGAGTCTTCATTGACGTCTCCTTTTGTCGCAGCGCTTAGTCGGCGCGCTGTGGCTGTGGTAAGCCCGCTATGACTGTCAGCAGGCAGGCTAAAATCAGGGAAAGAGCGGTACCGGCGATGGCGCCCCAGACAGAGTTATCAATTCCGGTTGAGGGAATGATCTGCGCAAGGGTAAAAATACTCGCCAGTCCGAATGAATAAACCTGGCTATGGCTCAACGCGACGATAACGCCGCCAAGCGCGCCGCCGATGCAGCCGAAAATAAAGGGGCGACGGTTAGGCAGCGTAACGCCATAAACAGCAGGCTCGGTAATGCCGAACACGCCTGAAATAGCGCTGGAACCCGCCAGCGTTTTCAGGCGCGCATCGCGGGTTTTGAGGAAGACGCCCAGGGCTGCGCCGACCTGTCCGAAAACAGCAGGCAGCAGGATCACCATCATGGGATCCTGGCCCATCACCGCCATATTGTTCATCATGAGCGGGACCAGACCCCAGTGCACGCCGAATATGACGCAGACCTGCCACACCGCGCCGAGAATGCCGCCTGCGAGCCAGGGGGCGGAGTGATAGACAAGCTGGAAGCCGTCAGCCAGCAGTTCGCTCAGCGCAGTCGCCAGC
The DNA here is from genome assembly GCF_002431095.1 of Pantoea sp. UBA5923. Taxonomy (NCBI): domain Bacteria; kingdom Pseudomonadati; phylum Pseudomonadota; class Gammaproteobacteria; order Enterobacterales; family Erwiniaceae; genus Pantoea; species Pantoea sp. UBA5923. Next base: position 25,076 of record NZ_DJDN01000016.1, read on the forward strand.
GGCCCGATAGCCAGAAAGGTCAGGGGAACGGTAACGACAAGGCAGATTAACGGCGTAAAGAAGCTTTTCACCGACGCGGGCATGATCTTGTTGCACTGACGCTCCAGCCAGCAGCAAAACCAGGCGGAGCAGATGATCGGAATAACTGAAGAGGCGTAGTTAATAAAAACAATCGGTACCCCAAGGAAAGAGGTGGTTTCTCCTGTTTCTGCGGCCTGGAAAGCGGCCTGGATATTAGGGTGAACCAGCGCGCCGCCGATAAGCAGGGTGACAAAGGGATTGCCGCCGAACTTTTTACCGGCGGTATAACCGAGCACCAGCGGTAAAAAGAAAAACAGCGCGTCGGCCGTAGCGAATAATATTTGCCAGGTGCCGCTGCTGTTGGTCAGCCATCCTGCCGCCTGGCAGAGGGCGAGCAAGCCTTTCAGAATACCGCATGCCGCCATGACGCCGAGAAAGGGCGTGAATATCCCGGAAACCACATCAATAAAGGCTGCCAGCAGCGTCTGCTTTTCCTTGCCCGGCGACGGCGCTGTCTGTTTTTCCTCATTCAGGCCCGCCTCCTGGCAGAGCGCTACGTAGACATCGTGAACATGGCTGCCAACCACTACCTGAAACTGTCCGCCGCTTTCGACTACCATAATTACGCCTGGATTGGCTTTTAATTTTTCAGCGTCCGCCTTACTGCTGTCATTCAGTTTAAAGCGCAGTCGGGTGGCGCAGTGAATCAGACTGTTAATATTCTCTTTGCCGCCGACATGCCTGAGTATGTCCTGCGCCAGCGCCTGATATTTCATATTTATACCTTCAATGGTTCAAGATTTAATAAAGCGCAAAAAAAACCTGAGAGAACTTATTACAGCGTTGCTGTCACAAGCCTCTCAGGTTTTGCCTGTTGTCAGTAACAACCCCGAAACCCTACGAAATTAACAGCCAGGGATAATCGAGTCCAGCGCAAGCGGGAGCGATAAGTGTGATATTGCTCAATAAAAACCGTATTAAATCTTATTTTGACGCGGGGAATGCTTATTTAATTACTTAATTCATTAACATGAATTCTTATTTTGAACGAACGGCGGGACGCGGCTTTTACTTCCTTTTTACATGAATAGCCAATTAAAACGGACTATTTCAATTTAGCCGGGAGGGTGGCTGCCAGCGCACCCGATCTGAATATGTCAGGCTTTGTCCTCGCTGAGGGTTACTCGCGGCTACGCTATTGCCTCTGCTTTTCTGCAGGCAATAGGCGTTATTTGATTTTATCGCCAGAGGTAATATTGATTAAGGGAAGCGATAAAACTGGCGGAAGAAGTTATTAGAGAAAAAACAGAAAAGGATGTTCGGGCCTGGGCAGGCAGCAAGCGGCTTTAACCGGCAATTCATACAGGTTCATCAAACGTCGTATCGCTTAATGGATAATGCGTATGGCAGAGCCTGCCAGAAAAATATAGCTAATCGCGGGGTTGACGTGACAACGTCACGAAAAAGATTAGCTTCTGAACCAGATAGCTAAAAAACTTATTACGCTTAAAAAAGTAATCAGCAGCGCAAGGTATTCGTCGCGATTAAAAGATAAAACAGATTTCATTTCACTCTCCTCAGTAACTGAGTAGAGTTTTACACTTTACAGCTTAGTGAAACCTTAAGAGTTTCTGTTCCTGAACTGGGGCGTCAGAGAAAAACAGCAATAAACCGGCCCTGAAAACAGGGCCGGCTGCGTGCTTAGCGGTTCGCTTTTAACGTACCTTTTAAGCCATGCGGCTCTGAACGCAGATATTGCGGCGGCGCACTCGCCTGGTCACCCAGCTCGGCAGCCGCATGCCACGGCCAGCGCGGGTCGTAAAGTACCGCGCGCGCCAGCGCTACCAGATCGGCGGTGCCTTCCTGTAACACCGCTTCTGCCTGTTTCGGTTCGGTAATCAGGCCGACGGCGATGACCGGGATGTTGACCTCTTTACGGATATCGTGCGCAAACGGCAGCTGATAACCCGGGCCAACCGTAATTGACTGCTGAGGTGCCAGGCCGCCGCTTGAGACGTGAACGTAGTCGCCGCCTGCTGCCTCAATCTGCTTACTAAATTCAATCGACTGATTATTATCCCAGCCGCCTTCTACCCAGTCAGTAGCGGAGATGCGCACGCCGACCGCAATGGAATCAGAGACCGCTTCACGCACCGCGCGGAAGACTTCCAGCGGGAAACGCATACGGTTTTCCAGCGAGCCGCCATAGTGATCTTCACGATGGTTGCTCAGCGGCGACAGGAACTGATGCAGCAAGTAGCCATGTGCGGCGTGCAGCTCGATAAGCTCAATACCCAGCTTTTCAGCGCGCTTAGCGCTCTCGACAAACTTCTGTTTAATGCGCGCCAGGTCGTCGCGATTCAGCGACACCGGCGGGCGTTCGCCATCATGAAAGGCTTCCGCAGAAGGCGCTACGGTTTCCCAGCCGCCCTGATCAAGCGCAAGCTGATGACCGCCTTGCCATGGCGCGGCGCACGAAGCTTTGCGGCCAGCGTGGCCCAGCTGGATACCAACCGGAACCGGCGAATAGGCGCGGACATCTTCAAGAACGCTGCGTAAAGCCGCCTCTGTGTCGTCGTCCCACAGGCCAAGGTCGCCCGGCGTGATGCGGCCAATCGCCTCAACTGCGGTGGCCTCAATAATCAGCAGGCCCGCGCCGGAAAGCGCCAGCTGCCCAAGATGAATGCGATGCCATGCGGTAGCTTTACCTTCGCTCGCGGAGTACTGACACATGGGCGCGATAACAATGCGGTTTTCCAGTGCCAGCTTACCAATGTGCGTTGCGCTAAAGAGTTGACTCATGAATACCTCATTTCCATGTAATAACTGCCCCGAATCAGAAAGTGTAATCGACTACTGGCAGAGCATTAGCTTAATGCAAAAAAATAGCATAAAGGCGGAGCGCGAAAGTTTACATTTGTGGCTGAGTGCAGGGTGCGACAGTAGGAAAGAAGACTGAATGATCATTAATTAACCTCTGCAGGGCGATAATTAATCAAAAGATAAATCGATCGCGCTACGTGAATTCTGGAGAAAAAGCAGGGGGAGAGTGTTGCAGAATTAGCGTAGCGTTGCCATTTCAGCGTACGCAAAATAACCACTGCCCGCTATGTGGCTTTATATAATGCCTATTATATAAAGCCAGGAAGTTAAAACAGGGGTGATGCAGAGACAAAGGGACGCCAGACAAACAAGTCCGGCGTCCGCCTGTTATTACGCCGTGGTTTTCCGGTTCGTCAGTAGCGATTTCACCGTCTCGGCGGCGCGCTTGCCCGCGAGGAAAGCGTGGTCAGAGTTGTAATATTCCCACTCGCTGTATCGACCAGAAAGGTGGATACCCTGCGCCGCCAGCCAGTTACGGATCAGCGCCACATTCGCTTTGCGCTGATGATCGTACACCACATAGGCGTAAGGCATATCGACCTCATTGGCAGTGACAATCACATCATCTTCGCGAATGATGCCGACGCGAATGCAGTCGTCGATGCAGCGCTGAATCAGCGCGTCGCCCTCATAAGGCAGAGGCTGATCGGCGCGATAGGTAATTTCGCACGTCAGGCCGAAACCGCCTGGCGGATTACACTCTGGACTGGCATTGCCCTGCAGAAAAATACGGTGAAACAGGGTATCGCCAGGGTAGTAGATCCAGTGTTTATCGCTTAGATTGGCGCGGCCAACGCCCAGATTGACGCAGCGTACTGAAACGTGGCGCAGCAGCGAGGCGGCTTTCTGTACCGCTTCCGGCGCACGATTGCCCATCAGACGTACCAGCTCAGGCAGCGGCAACGTGCTGATCATCTGATCATAGTGGTAATGGCGGCCATCTTTCAGGATCACGCTGCGGATTTGCGGCTGGATTTCAGCAATCTCTGAGTGCGTCTCGAGCGCACAGGAGAGATGCGGCAGGAAACCATTCATCAGCGCCTGAAAACCGCCGCGTTTAGGATAGCCAAAGCGGGCATTGGGGCCGACCGGCTTATCGAGCGGCGCCAGCGCGCCTGAGATGATTTGCTGAAGATCGGGCAGCGGAACGCGGCCGCCAAGCCAGGAGGTCTCCATATCGGCGAGCGGCGTTTTCCACAGTTTGCGGTTGTAGGGAACGGCAAAATGGTGAGCGATGCCTCTTCCCCAAGTACGGAAGATAAAGTTCTCAAAATCTTCTCCCGTTTCATCTGCGCCAGCAGGTTCTGTTGCTTCAGCGCCGAGCACGCCATCGGCACAGCAGTCGCGACACTCCGTATTGGCCGCCTGGCGTACCGCGCTCAGCGGCGCCGCCTCCTGGGTTCCCGTGACACCGTAACGCGCTTCAATCGCGCCCAGCACGCATTCACCAATCACCTCTGCTGGCAAGCCATGTAGCGCTGACTGGAAGGGATAGCGCGTAAACACATCGTGGCTGTAAACCCAGGCTTCGCGCGTCTGCCAGTGCAGGTTGTCGCCAAGCAGTTTGTCATAGAGCTGAAGCACATAAGGATCGTTAGAGAACATAATGTGCCCGGCGTAATCGAAGGTAAAACCTTTATCCTCAATCGAACGGCACCAGCCGCCGGGCTTTTCATTTTTCTCCAGCACGACCGCGCCTTCGCCATAGTGATAACCGGCGCTCAGACCGGTCGGCCCAGCACCAAGGATCAGGCACTCCACCGGACGCAGCGTTACCGCACGTACGCCATCAGCAACCTCAGGCACCTTAGCGGTGGCGGCGGGCTGGACAAACCTGTCGCGCAACGCCGCGATCTGCATCTGCATCTGCTCAGCCGTATGATCCCACGACGTATCGGCGATAATCGCCGCCATCTGCGCAGCCTGCTCGCGACGCTGTTGCTCGCTCAGCTGTAAGGCCTTTTCGCACGCCTGAATAAAACCCTGAGTGGTATCGGCAATGCTGACCACATCACTATAATGGCGCACCACATCCGGCACCGCCGTGCTCACAATCGGCAGCTGCGCAGCCATATACTCCAGCACTTTGGTCGGGCTGATAAAGCGGGTAGAGGCGTTCAGCGCAAAAGGCATCAGGCAGACATCCCATCCGGCCAGGAAATGGGGCAGCGCTTCATAGGGCTGCTGACCGAACCAGTGCAGATTTGGACGCTGCGGCAGGCTGGCGGGATCGATCTTCACCACCGGGCCAACCATCGCGATTTGCCATTCAGGATGGGCATCGGCGAGCGCGCCAATCAGCGCGACATCCATACGCTCATCAATCACGCCGTAATAGCCGAGTCGCGGTCTGGGCAGATTATCCTGTAGCGGATGGCCGTTGCTGCGATCGAGCGCCTGCTCGAAATGCGCAGCGTCAACGCTGCTGGGGAAACAGTAAACGTTCTGGTGGCGATGCTTTTTCGCTTCATAGAGACTGGTGCCGCCGGTAAAGACCACGTCGGCGCGGCTCAGCAGCGCGGACTCGCGCTGCTGCAGCTGGCGCGGTGCCATCTGGAAGGCGGAAAGCTCATCCATGCAGTCATAGATAATGGCGCTGGGATTGAAACAGGCCAGCAGCGGCAGCGCCATCGGCGTGTAAAACCACACCAGCGGCTGTTCATCTTCATCTAAAAGCGTGGCGAGCAGAGGCTGCAATACGGCGATTTGGCTGTCGTGAAATCCTGGCGCGTTGACGTCGGTATGCGGTTCAATCACGGTGACGTTAGGCGCAGGAGAGCTAAGCTGCAGGCCCGCCTCGCCAGGTCGGTAAACCGGCTCCTCAATAAACAGCACGCGATGGTGCTGTGCAAGGCGCGACAGTAAATGCTGTGGACGTTGAAAGACGAAACCCCAGCGAAGATGACTAAATACCACCAAAACGGACTGTTTCATATGGAACTCCTGTGGCGCGCTGTCCGGTGACAAAAGGGCATGAAACCGGTGTAGCGAACGTTGTGATTGCCGCAATGCTGCGGCGGTAGGCTGGTGTAACAGACGCGTAAAATCAGGGGCGACGTCCCAGAGTCCGCTGCGCGGCCAGTGACTGGGGTCTTCCCAGAGAGGACTTTCAATAATGGGGTAGATGCAGACGCCGAGGATATCGCAGCCAGCAAGCAGCGCCTGAGCGATCTGCGCGGCAATATATGTCATCCAGGCGGGACGCCCGCTGCCGACATGGCTGGTCTCCGCCAGCAATACCGGGCGCTGATAGCGCTGCGCTAAATTTGTCAGCATCTTATGCAGCGGCATTCTTCGGCTATCGCCCAGATGCCACGCCAGCCGTTGATTGGAGTTTGTTTCCCACTGGTTAGCGTGATAGTAATTAGCGCCGACGATATCGAGATAGCGAGGCGCGCCTCCCAGTTCCGGCTCACGCTTGCCGACCAACATATCCCAGGCCTGAAACTGTGAGGCGTTAAGATCGGCGGTGCGCTGGTAACAGTCTTCGCTCTCTTCATCGGGAACCAGATAGATAATGGGATCGCAATGAAGAAAGCGCGCCCGCGGATCGGCCAGCCAGATCGCATCGCAGCCCGCTAACGTCGCCCGCACCAGCTGGCGCTTAATGGCGTCTGGATCCGCATCGCGATGATGGCCGAACAGCCCGACCGAGAGACCCCAGCTGAGAAAAGAGATCTCATTCATCGGCGAATAGACCGGCGCAGAGGTATACCAGGGTGCCAGGAAGGCGGCTAAGCGCTGGCAAAAGCCTGCAAAGCGCGGAATAAAATCGTCAGAAAAGAGATCAAGGTCATCCGGCCAGCCATAGTGGCAAAACGTCCAGTTGATCTGTATGCCCAGCTCATGCGCCGCCTGCATTTTGGCCCGCACGAGGGCATAAGTCTGTTCAGGATCCTCTTCCGCCTGACGCCAGCCTATACTCTCGCGTACGGTATGAATGCCAAACTGCTGTAAAGCGGCATAGTCGCTGCGGAATTGCGTTTGATGGTCGGTCAGAGCATCCATGACCAGTCGCTGGCCTGCCGTATTAATATGGTCGGCGCCTTCGTACCCGGCCTGCCAGAAGCTAGAAAAAGGCAACATCGTATCCTCCTGTTTAAAATTCAGGATAAAAAGAGTCCATACCGTCGCGCAGGCAGGGTGATCCCCGGCATGGCAATCAGGATGGAACAGCTAATGAGATCAACGTTGCTGTTGTGAATTCCGTGTCTGGAAAATAAAGCCGTCGCGGCTGGCCAGGCCTGGCCGCAGTAAAAGCGTTATCCCGCACGCAGAGAAATGAAACTGGAGGTTGTTATTTTCAGTGAGCAATCACTGCTGATCGAAGTATAACCGCGAGCGGTTTTCTCACAAGTAATTGAAGGAAAAAGAAAAAAGCAAAGCGGCAACCTGAGCAGTCAATCACCTGAGAAAACATGCATAACTTTCTGAGAATAAAGGCCCTGCGTTTACGCGCCGCCGCCGCGCTGGATCGGCGTTAGCCTGTACCATTTAGCGCCACCGAATCACAGAGCCTGGCGGCGCTAAACCGCCTCGCGGCAGTGGCGACAAAAGTGGCTCTCGCTGTCGCCCAGCACGCGCCGCAGGAACTCCTGGGTACGCATTTCCTGGGGCTGCAGCAGAATTTGCTGCGCGGGCCCTTGCTCCACAATCTGCCCGCTATGCAGAAAACAGACGCGATCGGCAACCTCACGCGCGAACTGCATTTCGTGCGTGACGACGATCATTGTCATACCTTCCTGCGCCAGGGTGCGCATGACCTGTAGCACCTCGCCGACCAGTTCAGGATCGAGCGCCGAAGTAGGCTCATCAAAAAGAATCGCTTTTGGCTGCAGCGCCAGCGTGCGCGCAATTGCCACGCGCTGCTGCTGCCCGCCGGAAAGTTGGGCAGGCCAGGCATTGATCTTGTCTGCCAGCCCCACCAGCGCCAGCAGAGATTTGGCGCGCTTTTCCGCCTGCGAGCGCGATTCGCCGTTCACATGAATCGGGCCTTCCATCACGTTTTCCAGCACGCTGCGGTGCGGGAAAAGGTTAAAGCGCTGAAATACCATGCCGATCTGACGGCGCAGATCGTTAATGCTTTTATGCCGACTGTCGACGCGCTGTCCCAGCACGCGGATCTCGCCGCCTTCATAGGTTTCCAGCCCGTTGATGCAGCGCAGAATGGTTGACTTGCCGGAACCGGAGGGGCCAATAAGGCAAACCACCTCGCCGGCGTTGACGGTAAAACTCACGCCTTTCAGCACTTCAACGCGGCCGAACTTTTTATGTACCTCGTCGATTTCAATCATCTCAGGCTCCTTTCATCTGACGTTTTTCCAGCCGTTTGGTCAGGGCCATCAGCGGCATACACAGCAGCAGATAGAGCACCGCCACTAGCGTATAAACGGTGGTGTTGTCGAAAGTAGAAGCGGCGATCAGCTGCCCCTGGCGGGTCATTTCCGTGACGGCGATAGTGGAAGCGAGCGCGGAGTCTTTCAGCATCATCACTAGCGTGTTGCTGTAGGGCGGCAGCGCAACGTGAAACGCCTGCGGCAAAATCACGCGTCGCATCGCTTTAGCAAAGCTCATGCCCATTGAGCGTGCGGCTTCCAGCTGCCCGCGATCGACAGACTCAATACCGGCGCGAAATATCTCAGCGATATAGGTCGAAAAGCAAAAGGCGATGCCAGTGACGCTGGCCTGAAATGAGGTCAGGGTTATTCCGATATCAGGAAAGACAAAGTAGATATAAAACAGCACCACAATCATCGGCAGGCCACGCGTAATATTAATTATCGTCGCAACCGGCCAGGAAATAATTTTCCATGGACACATCTTTGCGGCCGCAAATATCAGGCCCAGCGGCGTACTGATTACCAGCGACAATATTGTGATGGCGATCGTCATTTCGGCACCTTTCAATAAAAAGGGCAGGTAGGTGTGGAGGCTGCTCCAGTCCATCTTTAGCTCCTGATCGTTCCGCACAATGCGTGTCGGGGTAGCACTATTTCATTATAATGAATATCGCTGTTGGCAAACCGCTGTCAATAAATACCCGGGCAAAGGAGATAGCTATTACTTATTACCCCTATAAGGAACAGCTATAGATGGGCAAAAGGGTTAAAGCAACGGCTTTAGCCGCAATATGTGAGATATGGCATTTTCACAAAATAAAACGTTGACAGCGGCAACATAAATTTCATTATAGTGAAAAAGACGTTCGCCCTTTTCATATTGATACAGGAGTGAGTTATGTCTGTTGCCCCTAAAAAAAGCCTGCTGAATCTTTTTATGACGATGAGTCTGGCTGCCGTCGTCAGCGTGAGCGCTCAGGCGGCCACGCTGACGGCGGGTTCGCCCCCCTCCAGCGCGCCGACCACTTTTCTGAATACTCAGAACGGCAAAATTGAAGGCTTTATGCCCGATGTCGCGGCGGAGGTGGCCAGGCGCCAGCATCTGGAGATGAATTTTACCGCCGTACCGTTCCCCACGCTGATCCAGTCAGTTATCGCGGGAAAGATCGATATGATCGTGGCCGGTATGACGCCCACGCCTGAGCGGGCAAAACGCATCGGCTTTTCACAGCCGGTTACCGCTTTCGGCGCAGGGCTGGTGGTGCGTGACGACAACAGCAAACAATATGCTTCGATGCAGGATCTGAAAGGCGAAGTCGTAGGCACCATGGCGGGTACAGACTATACGCAGAGCCTGATGCAGAGCGGTATCGCCAAAGAGGTGAAGGTTTATGATAGCCCGGCAGATATGACGCGCGATCTCTCACTGGGCCGCATCGCGGCGGGCATGAACGACTATCCCATTCTGAAAGCGCAGGCGAAAGCGGGCGGACTAAAAGGGATGCACGTCGTGGAGGGTTATAAGCCTGAGCATGTTTCTCCCATGGCGTTCGGCGTGAAAAAAGGAAACGATAAGCTGCTGGCGGAAATTGACAGCGCCTTAACCGCGATGAAGCAGGATGGCTCGCTTCAGACCATCAAACAGAAGTGGGGCATGCCTTAATTAAGCGCAGGGCGGTAGCCAGGCGTGACGGCAAAGGAAGATCATCATATGAAGAATGCAACGCAACATCAGGCGGAACCTGGTGCCGCCGAAACGGATATCGGGTCGCGGCTGAAAACCCTGCGCAAGGCGCGCAATCTGACCATTACCGAACTGGCGCTGCTGGCGAATGTTTCCGCTGGCGCGATCAGCCAGATTGAACGCAACCTGACGAATCCCACCGTTCGGGTGCTGGAGCAGCTTCGACAGGTGCTGAAAGTGCCGCTGACGGCCTTTCTGGAAGAGAGCGACGTATCGCTGCGCGGCGCGGAGCATTACGTCCGCCGCTGCGCGGAACGGCCGCACTTTAACGTCGGCAAACGCGGCATTGCCAAAGAGATGCTGTCGCCGTCGGGCGATCACGATATGCAGTTTATGGTGATCCATATCCCTGCGGGCGTTCGCTCCGACGAAATACTTATTGGGCAAGGCGAGAAGGCGGGCATTGTGCTGGAAGGAGAACTGACGCTGGAAATCAATGGCGACACCGCGCGCCTGCTGACCGGCGACAGCTTTCAGTTTAAAAGCCACCTGCCGCATAACATTTTCAACCATACGGACAGCGACGCCAGAGTGTTGTGGATTATGCATATTCCGCCTGAGCAGCATCTCTGAACGCCCTGAATATAAAGGTTCTTCTATGCGCATAAAAATTAATGCCGTTACGGACAGCCCAACCTTTCCTGAGCAGGTTGACGCTATCGTTATCGGCGGCGGCATTATCGGCACCTCCGTCGCTTATGAACTGGCGAAGCAGGGCGTTTCCGTGGCGCTGTTTGAAAAGGGCGCGATCGGCGGGGAGCAGTCCGGACGCAACTGGGGCTGGGTAAGACAACAGAACCGCGACCTTTACGAACTGCCGCTGGCGATGCGCAGTCTGCAACGCTGGGAGGAGCTGGGCGGCGAAATCGGGCTGGATCTCGGCTTTCGCCGCAGCGGCATTCTTTACGGCACGCAGAACGAAGCGGACGTCGCGCGCTGGGAAAAGTGGGGCAAGCAGGCGAAGCAGATCGGTTTCGTCAGCCAGCTGCTTTCGCCTGGAGAGGTGCGTGAACGGCTGGGCGATCGGGCGCGCTGGGCAGGCGGCATCTGGTCGCCGACCGACGGGCGCGCCGAACCTTCACTGGCCGCGCCCGCTATCGCTGTTGGCGCGCAAAAGCTAGGCGCCTCTGTTCATCAGCGCTGCGCGGTGCGCGGGCTGGATATCAGCGCCGGGCGCGTTTCCGGGGTCTGGACCGAACGCGGCCGCGTGCGCGCCAGCCAGGTGATCTGCTGCGGCGGTGCGTGGAGCTCTCGCTTCTGCAAGCAGTACGGCATAGAGCTGCCCAGCGCCAATATCCTCGGCACCGCGTTTAAAACCACGGCGGCGCCGGAGGTGATTCAGGGCTGTCTGAGCATGCCGGAGCTCTGTATCCGTCGTCGGCTGGACGGCAGCTATACCGTGGCTATTCCCGGCCGCGGCCAGCTCGATCTCGCGCCGCAAAATATCCGCTACGCGACAAAGTTCTATCCGATGTACCGCAGCAAGATCGCCAAAAAGCTCAAACTTCGCCTGAACGGCTCCTTTTTTAACGGGCCGGAGGCAGCAGGCTCCTGGTCGAACGACGCTGTTTCGCCGTTCGAGAAGATCCGCGTACTCGATCCCAAACCCGATCGGCACATTCTGGACGAAGCGCTGCGCACGCTGGTTAAGGCTTTTCCTGCGCTGGAGGGCATAAAAATCGATCACGCCTGGGGCGGCTGGATTGATACCACGCCGGATCTGGTGCCGGTTATCGACGAAATGCAGAGCGTGCCCGGCCTGTTTATCGCATCAGGCTTTAGCGGACACGGTTTTGGCATCGGCCCTGGCGCGGGCCTGCTGTGCGCGCAGCTAATGACTAACCATCAGCTCTTTACGGATATTACGCCCTATCGCCTGGCGCGCTTCGCCAGAGGTAATGCGATCCGCGAGCCGCAGATGATGTAAATGCAAAGCCCGCCGTAGCGGGCTAAAGCGGACTACTGACGCAGCGGTTCGCCGCGAACCGGCGTCTCGCCAGCGACAAAGTAGCTTGCCGTCGAGGCGGGAAGCGGCTGGCGACCGCGAATATTATCCGCGATTTTCTCGCCGATCATAATGGTTGTCGCATTCAGGTTGCCGGTGATGATCAGCGGCATAATCGACGCATCGACAACGCGTAGTCCTTCCATGCCATGCACGCGTCCTTCCGCATCCACTACCGCCATTTCGTCGCTGCCCATTTTGCAGGTGCCACACGGATGGTAGGCAGTTTCCGCATGATTACGCACAAACTCATCCAGCTGCTCGTCGGTTTCGCACGCCACGCCGGGGCTGATCTCGCGGCCGCGGAATTTATCCAGCGCAGGCTGATTGATAATCTCGCGCGTAATGCGGATCGCATCGCGGAATTCGTGCCAGTCCTGCTCGCTGGACATGTAGTTGAACAGAATGGCCGGATGACGACGCGGATCGCGCGATTTAATACGCACATGGCCGCGGCTCGGCGAGCGCATCGAGCCGACGTGACACTGGAAACCGTGGGCGTTAACCGCGTTCGAGCCGTTGTAGTTAATGGCGACCGGCAGGAAGTGATACTGAATATTCGGCCAGGCGAACTCTTCGCGGCTGCGGATAAAGCCGCCCGCCTCAAAGTGGTTGCTGGCGCCGATGCCTGTGCCGTTAAACATCCACTCTGCGCCGATCTTCGGCTGGTTCCACCACTTCAAAGCGGGGTAGAGCGAAACCGGCTCTTTACACTCGTACTGCAGATACATCTCCAGGTGATCCTGAAGATTTTCGCCCACGCCGGGCAGGTCGTGCACCACGGGAATGTCAAAGGAGTTCAGCAGGTCGGCAGCACCAACGCCGGAACGCTGCAGGATTTGCGGAGATGCGATAGCGCCAGCGCAGAGCAGCACCTCCCGCCGCGCATGCGCCTGATGCGACGTATTGCTCGCCCCCAGCAGATACTGCACGCCGACGGCGCGCTTGCCGTCGAACAGAATGCGATCGGTGGTGGCATGGGTAATGATTTTCAGGTTCGGCCGGTTTTTCGCCTGGTCGAGATAGCCGCGCGCGGTGCTGGAGCGGCGGCCCTGCGGCGTGACGGTGCGATCCATCGGGCCGAAGCCCTCTTGCTGGTAGCCGTTAAGGTCTTCGGTGCGCGGATAGCCCGCCTGGACGCCCGCTTCAACCATAGCGGCGAACAGCGGATTGTTGCCAGCCTTCGGCGTCGCCACGCAGACGGGGCCATCGCCGCCATGGTAGTCATTCGGCCCGATATCGCGCGTTTCCGCTTTGCGGTAGTAGGGCAGGCAGTTGAGATAACGCCAGGACTCCAGGCCCGGCGCCTCCGCCCAGCCGTCGAGATCCATCGCATTGGCGCGGATATAGCACATGCCGTTGATCAGCGATGAGCCACCCAGTCCTTTGCCGCGGCCGCACTCCATGCGGCGGTTGTTCATATAGGGTTCCGGCTCGGTCTCGTAAGCCCAGTTGTAACGTTTTCCCTGTAAAGGGTAGGCGAGCGCCGCAGGCATCTGCGTGCGAAAATCCATACGGTAATCAGGGCCACCCGCTTCCAGCAGCAGGACAGTGACATCGCTCTCTTCGGTCAGTCGGGTAGCCAAAACATTTCCTGCGGATCCGGCTCCGATAATGATGTAATCAAATTCCATTAGTCGCTCCTCAGGTTTAATCATTAATCAAAATACAGACTGAAAACGGCTCAGCTCGACCTGCACAGACTTCACCTGGGTATAGTTCTGCAGGGTCATCAGCCCGTTTTCCCGGCCAACGCCGGAGTGCTTGTAGCCGCCAACCGGCATCTCTGAGGCCGATTCGCCCCAGGTATTGATCCAGCAGATACCCGCTTCAATCTGGTGGATAACGCGGTGCGCGCGGTTGAGATCCTGAGTGACCAGGCCGGCCGCCAGGCCATACTCCGTCGCGTTGGCGCGGCGCACCACTTCCTCTTCGCTCTGGTAAGTCAGAATCGACATCACCGGCCCGAAGATCTCTTCGCGCACGATAGTCATCTCATCGCGGCAGTCGGTAAAGACGGTGGGTTCGACCCAGGCACCGTTGTCGAAGTCTGCGCCCTGCATGCGCTTGCCGCCGCACAGCAGGCGCGCGCCTTCAGCAACGCCGCTCTCGATGTAGCGCATAACGTTATCGCGATGGCTGAAGCTCACCAGCGGCCCAAAGTTAGTCTCTGGGTCGTTCAGATCGCCAGCGCGGATGCGCGCGACGCGCGCCTGGATTTTCTCTTCAAACGCCGCCTGAAGGCTGGCCGGTACAAAGACGCGCGTACCGTTGGTGCAGACCTGGCCGGAACTGTAAAAATTGGCCATCATGGCGATATCGGCGGCCAGATCGAGATCGGCATCGTCGAAAATAATCAGCGGCGACTTCCCGCCCAGCTCCATGGTGACCTCTTTCAGGGTCGATCCTGCTGCGTTGGCCATCACTTTTTTACCGCTGGCGACGCCGCCGGTAAAAGAGACTTTATCGATGCCGGGATGCTCAGTCAGCAGCTGGCCGGTGACCGCGCCGCTGCCCGGCAGGACGTTGAAAACGCCGTCGGGCACGCCAGCTTCGCTGTAGATCTCCGCCAGCTTCAAGGCGGTAAGCGGCGTTACCTCGCTCGGCTTAAAGATCATCGCGTTGCCCGCTGCCAGCGCTGGCGCGGATTTCCACAGCGCAATCTGAATCGGGTAGTTCCACGCGCCGATGCCCGCGACCACACCGAGCGGCTCGCGGCGCGTATAAACGAAAGAGGTGTCGCGCAGCGGGATCTGCTGCCCCTCCAGCGACGGGATCAGGCCCGCGTAGTACTCCAGCACGTCTGCGCCGGTGACGATATCGACGCTGGCGGTTTCGCTCAGCGGCTTGCCGGTATCCAGGGTTTCCAGCGCGGCCAGCTCGTCGTTGCGCGCGCGCAGAATATCCACCGCGCGGCGGAGAATGCGCGAACGCTGCATGGCGGTCATCGCCGCCCAGACTTTCTGGCCTTTACGCGCGGCTGCAACGGCGCGATCAACGTCAGCGCGGCCTGCTTCATGAACCTTCGCCAGCACTTCGCCGTTGGCGGGGTTGATCGTGTCAAAGGTGTCGCCAGCCGCTGCGGGGACATAAGCGCCATCAATATAGAGGTGCTGCTCTGCGAATCGGGACATGGTTCCTCCTTATCAGGAATGAGTGTTGCCAGCTAACTGCTGACGAATGAACTGGGTAGTGAGCGAAAGCGCAAGCTGTAAATCGAACGGCTTGCCGCCCAGCGCCGCGCGCAGCCAGAGGCCGTCTATCAGGGCCGCCAGGCCGTAAGCGGCAGTCCGCGCCGCCTCGCGCGGCAGCTCGCGGCGAAACTCCGCGGCCAGCGATGAGAAGAGACGGCTGCTGCTGACGCGCTCCAGCCGGTTAAGCTGGGGTTGATGCATGCTGCTCGACCAGAAATCGAGCCAGGCTTTCATTGCCGCCTTATGCAGCTGGCTTTCATCGAAGTTGCCCTCGACAATGGCGCAGAGGCGCGCTTCGGTGCTGGCGCCTGCCAGCGGCTTCAGCCTGCTCGCCACCGCGTCGCGCAGTTGGCGCGTGACGTCACGCATGGTGGCTTCCAGCAGGCCGTTTTTGTCTTTGAAGTAGTGACTGATGATGCCGGTCGATACGCCTGCACGCCGCGCAATCTGCGCGATAGTGGCGTCGTTAATTCCGACTTCATTAATCGTCTCCAGGGTTGCATCAATCAGTTGCCGACGTCGTATCGGCTGCATTCCCACCTTTGGCATGACAAGCGCTCCGCCCTAACACA
The DNA here is from genome assembly GCF_002431095.1 of Pantoea sp. UBA5923. NCBI lineage: Bacteria > Pseudomonadati > Pseudomonadota > Gammaproteobacteria > Enterobacterales > Erwiniaceae > Pantoea > Pantoea sp. UBA5923. The sequence goes on from NZ_DJDN01000016.1 coordinate 40,834, forward strand.
AGTGCACTATTAGAACTTTTATTGATTGAACGTTCAATATAAAAAAGAAAGTTGTTAGGATACTGTGCCTTGATTGTTGCAAAGCGCAACGTATCGCTTCAGGCTTTACCGCTACGCTTAATTGTCAGGAGGAGAAAAATAAAGGAGACGCGTTGACACGCGGAGGACAATATAACCTGTTGAATTTATTATAAACCAGAGGTAACTGATGACTAATCCACCTGCAAGTGAAAAGGACAGAATCAATCCCGTAGTGTTCTATTTTTCGGCCGGGCTGATTCTGACATTTTCACTGGTGACGATACTCTACAGCGAACAGGCCGGCGCATGGATCCAGGCGGCAGTGAACTGGGTATCGTCTACGTTCGGCTGGTATTACATGCTGGCCGCTACGCTTTACATCGTATTCGTGCTGTTTATGGCCTGTTCGCGCTTTGGCGCAATTAAGCTCGGCCCGGAACAGTCAAAGCCGGAGTTTAGCCTGCTGAGCTGGTCCGCCATGCTGTTTGCCGCGGGCATCGGTATCGACCTGATGTTTTTCTCGGTGGCTGAACCGGTGACGCAGTATATGCAGCCCCCGGAAGGGGCGGGGCAAACGCTTGAAGCCGCGCGTCAGGCAATGGTCTGGACGCTTTTCCACTACGGCCTGACGGGATGGTCGATGTATGCGCTAATGGGCATCGCGCTGGGCTACTTCAGCTATCGCTACAACCTGCCGCTTACCATCCGCTCGGCGCTCTATCCTATCTTCGGCAAACGTATTAACGGCCCTATCGGACATACCGTCGATATCGCAGCGGTGGTCGGTACGATTTTCGGCATCGCCACCACGCTGGGCATCGGCGTCGTACAGCTCAATTACGGCCTGAACGTTCTGTTCAATATTCCCGAGGGGCTGGCGGCGCAGACCGCGCTGATCGTGCTGTCGGTCGTTATCGCTACTATTTCGGTCACGTCCGGCGTCGATAAGGGCATTCGCATTCTCTCTGAACTGAACGTGGCGCTGGCGCTTGGCCTGATCCTGTTCGTGCTATTTTTCGGCAAAACCGATTTTCTGCTTAACGCGCTGGTGCTCAACGTCGGCGACTATATCAACCGTTTTATGGGCATGACGCTTAATACGTTCGCTTTTGATCGCCCCACGCAGTGGATGAACAGCTGGACGCTCTTCTTCTGGGCGTGGTGGGTCGCCTGGTCGCCGTTCGTCGGCCTGTTCCTGGCGCGCATTTCACGCGGGCGCACCATTCGCGAGTTCGTGCTGGGCACGCTGATTATTCCTTTTACCTTCACGCTGCTGTGGCTGTCGGTATTCGGCAATGCCGCGCTCTATGAGATCATTCACGGCAACGCCGGATTTGCGCAGGAAGTAATGGCGCATGCGGAACGCGGCTTCTATCTGCTGCTGGAGCAGTATCCCGCCTTTAAGCTGAGCGCTTCGGTGGCGACCATCACCGGGATACTGTTTTACGTCACGTCGGCGGATTCAGGCTCGCTGGTGCTCGGCAACTTCACCTCGAAGCTGAAGGATATCAACAGCGATGCGCCGAACTGGCTGCGTATCTTCTGGTCTGTCGCCATTGGCGTGCTGACGCTGAGCATGCTGATGACCAACGGCATCTCCGCGCTGCAAAACACCACGGTGATTATGGGGCTGCCGTTTAGCTTCGTGATCTTCTTTGTTATGGCCGGTCTTTATAAATCGCTGAAGGTGGAAGATTATCGCCGCGCCAGCGCCAGCCGCGATACGGCACCCTATCTGGCGGCCAGCAGCGATCGTCTGAGCTGGAAAAAGCGCCTGTCGCGTCTGATGAACTACCCTGGCTCGCGCTATACCCAGCAGATGATGGACGGCGTGATCTTTCCCGCGATGCAGGAGGTTGCGAAAGAGCTGGAGCTGCGTGGTGGTCGCGTCACGCTCGATCGCCATGAAGCAGAAGATAACGCGCTGGGCTATATCGATTTGCGCGTAAACCTGGGTGAAGAGCAGGATTTCGTTTATCAGGTGTGGCCGCAGCAATATTCGGTGCCGGGCTTTACCTACCGCGCGCGCAGCGGTAAATCGACCTATTACCGGCTGGAAACCTTCCTGCTGGAAGGGAGCCAGGGCAACGACCTGATGGACTACAGCAAAGAGCAGGTGATTATCAATATTCTTGATCAGTACGAGCGTCACCTGAACTTTATCCATCTTCATCGTGAAGCGCCGGGCAACAGCGTAACGTTCCCCAGCCTGTAACGCCCCGGCTGGCGCTACAGGCCACAGGGTAAACTGTCGCGCTAAGGCGCGCAGAAGAAGCGAGCAGGATGCCGCTTTTACCCGCCAGTCATTCGCGCGCTGCGCCAGCGGTCATAGTAGATATGCTCCGCCTGGAAATCCGCAGCGCCCGCTTTGCCGGTCAGACGAACGGCCAGGGTCAAAGCAAAATCAAAGGCGACGCCCAGCCCTCTGCCGCTGAGCAGGTTGCCATCCTCAACCACGTCTGCCATCACATACTCGCCATCCTCATATTGCATCCAGAGCTCGCCGGAGCAGGTGTAGCGGCGTCCCTTCAACAGTCCGTTGCCCGCCAGCACGCGCGCTGCTGCGGAACAGATGGGCGCAATAAGCTTGTCCGCCTCGTCGTGGCGCTGGATAAACGCGCTGACTGCCGGATTCGCGGCAAGGCTGGTGGTACCTTCCGGGCCGCCGGGAATAATCACCGCATCGAACAGCGGGAGCTGCTTTTCTTCAAGCAGCAGATCGGCAAGCGTGACTACACCGTGATAGCTGACCACCTGACGCTCGGGATGGCAGGCGATGGTCTTCACCTCAATCCCCAGGCGGCTAAGTATATCGAGGGTAATAAAGGCCTCGGCTTCTTCAAAGCCGGGCGCCAGTAAGAGTGCAGCTTTCTTTGACATCCTCTCTCCTTGCAACTGTCATCTGGAACGGATCAAATAAAATTAAAACAGCGTTTCATTTATATCCTGGTTATCCCGCAATTGACAGTATCCCTGGCCTGAGGAAAGGGCTTTCCTGAAACCGAGCCAGAGGCGAAGCGGATTAATGCGAACGCATTCCAGCGTGATGCTCTCTTACCAGGGCAACAAAATCATTCACATAGTCGATCCCGGACTTTTCAGGCAGCGCCGCCAGCCATATATCGGAAAACAGCCCGTACTCGGTGATCGGCAGGGTCGTTACATAGCCTTTTTGCGCATAGTTCGCCACGGCCCAGACAGGCAGGGTTGCGATTCCGCGCTCGCTGGCAACCTGCTGAACGATGGCCATCGTCAGCTCCGTTGTTTTACGGCGAACAGCAATGCCGGCCGGCTTAAGCAGTTTTCTGATGACATCAATACGCTCCTCTGGCACCGCATAGGTGATCAACGTCTTATCAGCAAAGTCTTCCGCCTCAAGCCAGGGCCGGGCGGCCAGGGGATGGTTTACCGGCAAAACGCCGAGCATTTGATATTCAAACAGATGGTGGTGAACCAGATTTTCAGTCTCTTCAACCTCGTCCACGATGGCGACATCGGCCCGGTCTTGCAGCAGCAGCCCCACCGGATCGGACTGAAACCCTGAAACTATCTCAACTTCAACGTCATCCCATTTTTTTCGGAACGCATCCATCACCGGCATCAGCCATTCGTAGCAGGTGTGGCACTCCAGCGTGACGCGCAGCACACCGCGCTGGCCGTCTGCAAACTGATAAAGATCGCGATCGGCCGCCTGCAAGGCAGGGACAACGTTTTCCGCCAGCTGCAGCAGGCGTTTACCGGCAGGCGTGAAGATAACCGGCGATGTTTTTCTTAAAAACAGCGTAATGCCGTAGTGATCTTCCAGAAATTTTATCTGCTGTGAGAGTGCGGACTGCGTAACGTGCAACGCCATCGCGGCGCGCGTCAGGCTGCCGGTACGCTTAAGGGCCAGCAGCGTGTGCAGATGCTTTAATTCAATCGGGGTATCAGTTGCCATGGTTAACCGAAGCAGGGTGCCTGTGCCCCCAGTGTATCTAACAGAGCAGCATGGATACAGAAAAGAGCGGTCGGGGAGAGAGAAACCCTTATTAAAAAAATAAGGGCTTCGGCTAACCATTAGATTAGGGCAGCGAGGCTTTAAGTCTCTGGGCTGCTTTTAGCAGATTATCTTCAGAAACGGTGACATACGATAAACGTAACGTTGATTTATCAGGATTATCACAGTAGAAGAATTCACCAGGCACGTATACCACACCATTTTGCAGGGTCGATTTTAACCATTCGGTGGTATTAAATTCATCGTTAAAGGTGGCCCACAGAAACATTCCACCAAGCGGACGATGGAAGCGAATACGCTCACCCATCTCAGACTGAAGCGCCGCGCAAAGCGCATCGCATTTCTTTTTATATTCCGTACGGATTAAATCTATCTGCGACGCTAATCTGCCGGTTTCTAAATAGTGACGCGTCAGGGACTGTGACAAAGAGCTGGTATGCAAGTCTGTCGCCTGTTTAAGGATGACCACCTGTTGTTTCAGCCAGTCGGGCAGTGAAATCCAGCCTACGCGTGCGCCAGGTGCCAGGATCTTTGAGAAGGTCGAGGTATAAATAACGCGATCGCTTGCCTTTATCTCTTGCGCAAATGATTTGAGAGGCCTGAACGTTTCGTTGGTGAAGTTAATTTCGCTGTAGGGATCGTCTTCGAAGATAATAAAATCGTGCTCTTGCGCTAACGCGACCAGCTTCTGACGGCGAGAGGCGGAGAGGGTCACGCCGCTGGGATTGCCAAAGGTCGGCACAATATAGACGGCTTTGATCTTTTGCCGTTTCACTAGCTCTTCGAGTTCGTCAACGATCATCCCTTCGCCATCGGTGCCGACAGAGGCCAGACGGGCTTCCGCCAGCTGGAAGACCTGAAGCGCGGCCAGATAGGTTGGGCGCTCAACAACAATGGTATCGCCGGGGTTGATTAACGCTCTCGCCAGTAGATCCAGCGACTGCTGAGAGCCAGACGTCACGACGATGTCATCCGGCGTCGAGTCGATGCCGCGTTCAGACATAATCTGAGCGATCGCCTCTCTTAATTTCGGATCGCCTTCACTGAGTCCATACTGAAACGCGTCGCGCCGATCTGTTGTCATCAGGCGGTCCATCGCTATCTGTAGCCCCTCGGTATCGAACAGATCTGGGTTCGGGATACCGCCGCCAAGGGATATAACGCCTTCCATTTTGCTGTGCTTCAGCAGCTCGCGTATTGCAGATGATTGCAGATGTTTAACTCTGTGGGCCAGGTTGTGCGACAACATAGATGTTACCTTTTTCTAAATTTAACCCTGTTTAGATAACACAGTTCATTGATTCTGATAATGGCTTTCTGCGCTCTATCTGCGCAACCCGGCATTAATTTTTCCACTATTACAGCGGTTAATGATGAGCCGCGGTTTTACTTACGTTATTTGCTTAATTCATCGTCAACAGGGAGGCGCGCATTTATTTCGCAGCAGGATAATTGCGCCTGGAAAACATAGCTGCTTACGCCGCAGGTTATTTAAACCCGCCATTACGTAACGGGAATAAGATCGTTTAACTGAATAGAGTTAAAGAGAGCATTTTAGCTAAGAAGAGAACTAAGCCAGCACGCGTAGAGATTAAAGCGCCTCTACGCGTGCCAGCCAGCCGTTCCGTTAACCTGGAGGTAATTACATGCTCAGCAGCGCGTAGCCCTGGTTTTGCAGGGTGGTAACCGTCGTGAGCGCCGAAAGAGTATGGATCAAAGGCTTGGCAATCCAGCGCGGATCATAGCGGTGCCAGGCCAGCGCCTGGTCGCATACGGTAACCTGAACGCCCTGTTTTTTCAGTTCCGAGATAAGCGGGAGGTTGGGGTTATCCATACCAAAGCGCTCTTTAAAATGAGCGTTATCCAGCATCGCCGGCGTCGCCTCGCCGTTTACCGCCACCACAAATTTCAACTGCTGCACCGGTACGCCCGCTGCCACGTAGGTATTCACTACTTGCGCAACCTGCTCCAGCGCCGGGTTAACCTGGCCCCGGTTTTCCGCGCCGCGGCTTACCTTAAAAACCACCTTGTTGCTGAGCGCGGCGCTGGGCTGAAACGCGGCGTCCGCTTCGTAGTGGATTTTGCCATAGCCGCTTACCGCAGGCGCTGTCCAGCCCATATCCGGATCAACCGACGACGACAGTGCCGGCTTTGCAGGCCGCAGCATATCACTCTGGGTCAGAGCTGCCCCAGCGATGCCGCCCGCAACGGCAACGATCGCGCTAATGACAACGGAACGCATTCTGTTCTCCCTGGATTTTGTGAAAGCGCTTTGCGGCTCAGAATGGCCGGAGAAGCGCGTTTCAGAATAGTGGTCGTTCAGATAATTTTTAACCTGGTCTGAAGCCCATATCACCCTTTTTGACGCGCTTTACCACTTATTCAGATTTGTTCTAACAATATAATGAATTTTTCTTAGTAGCCGTTTTTCTCCATGATCAGGGCACAGAGGAGAAGATATGACTACATTAACGCTACATAAATGCCAAAGCGGGTTAAGGCATGTTGCCCCCGGTCTGCTGCTTACCGCCGCTATCGCCCTGATTACGGCCTGGCTTGGCAACCTGCCGTCTGTGGCTCAGCTTGGGCTGGGCGCGCTGACGCTGGCGATCATCGGCGGCATAATCCTCGGTAATACGCTTTATCCCGCTCTGCATACGCACTGCGACGAAGGCGTGCAGTTTGCCAAACAGAAGCTGTTGCGCCTTGGGATCATTCTCTACGGTTTTCGCCTCACCTTTCAGCA
>NZ_DJDN01000016.1:47661-50114 GCF_002431095.1 Pantoea sp. UBA5923
CGTCATCATTGATCTGCTGACCCTGACAAGCACCTTTATGCTCGCCTGCTGGCTGGGCCGCCGGATCTTAAAGCTGGATCGCGAAACTGCATGGCTGATTGGTGCCGGAAGCAGCATTTGTGGCGCGGCGGCCGTACTGGCTACTGAGCCGGTCATCAAAGCCGCCGCCTCAAAAGTTGCCGTCGCCGTTGCGACAGTGGTTATTTTTGGTACCGCCGCCATCTTTTTGTATCCGTTTATCTGGCATCAGGTTGCGCCGCTTCTGCCGGGCGTCAGCCTGACGGAATTTGGTATTTACACCGGTTCAACTATGCATGAGGTGGCGCAGGTAGTGGCGGCAGGCCATGCCATTAGCGGTGAAACCGAAAATGCAGCGGTAATTACCAAGATGCTGCGCGTATTAATGCTGGCGCCGTTCCTGGTGATTATCGGCCTGATGGTGCGTCGCGGTTCGTCTGCGCCGGGCGGCGCAAAACAGCCGCTTATTTTCCCGTGGTTCGCGCTCGGATTTATTCTGGTCGCGCTGTTTAACTCTGCGCATCTGCTTTCAGCCCCGACAATTGCCATTATTAATCAAGCCGACAATGTGCTGCTGGCGATGGCGATGGCGGCGCTTGGTTTGACGACCCACATTAGTCAGCTGAAAAAAGCAGGGCTGCGCCCGCTGCTTTTGGGTCTGATGCTGTTTATCTGGTTAATCCTGGGTGGGGGAGTAATTAACGTTGCGGTTCACCACTTCTTTAGCTGAGCACAAATGAATAGAGGCCAGGCGGAGTAGGTGCGCCCGGGCTGCAAAGTCCGGGCGCAAGGCATTACCAGCTGTAGCTGAGCGTCGCGAACATCGTTCGGCCGGAGCCGTAGAAGCAGGCTGTCGTGCCGCTGCAGGAGGAGACGTAGTGCTTGTTGGTCAGGTTGTTGACGTTGAACTGAAGGGTGGTGCCTTTCAGAGCGGAGCTGGCTTCGCCCAGGTCGTAGCGGGCCATCACGTCATACAGGGTATAGGCAGGCACCTTGAACGCTTCGGTATTGTCGCCGTAGCTGGTGCCGGTGTAGCGCACGCCGCTGCCCAGGGTGAAACTTTTCAGAGGGCCTTGCTGGAAGGTGTAGCTGCCCCAGAGCGAGGCCATATGGCGCGGGATGGCGGCTGGCGCTTTACCGACCTGAGCGGAGGTATTGCTCTCTTTGATTACCGCGTCGGTAAAGGTGTAGCTGGCTATGACGGCGATTTCTGGCGTCAGCTGTGAGTGCAGTTCCGTTTCCACACCTTTTGAGCGCGTCTTCCCAATCTGCTCGTTATAGCCGGTCACGCTGTTGTACGAAGTAATGTTCTTCTGATCGATGTCGAACAGCGCCAGGCTCAACACCGTATCGCTGCCTTTCGGCTGGAACTTCAGGCCCACTTCCTTTTGTTCGCCGGTTGTCGGCTTAAACGCCGCGGAACCCGGCGCGCCCGAATCGAGGTTAGGCTCGAACGAGGTGCTATAGCTGACGTAAGGCGAAAGGCCGAAGTCAAAGGCATAGAGCAACGCCGCGCGGCCGGTGAACTTATTGTCGTTTTGTTGAGACAGGCTACTGTCGGTGCGATCCAGGGTGCGGACTTCGCTCCAGTCGTGACGGCCGGACAGCAGCAGATTCCAGTTCTTCCACTCCAGCTGGTCTTGCAGGTAGAGGCCAATCTGGTCGAGCTTTTTCACGCTGTCGGTAGTTTTAGAAAGCTCGCTTTCATCGACAGAGATACCATAAACCGGGTTCGCCCAGTCGAAGTTATATTTATCTCCCCCTGCGCGCCACAGTTCGCTGGTGCTTTTATTCCACTTGTAATCCAGCCCGGCGACAAGGTTATGGGAGAGGGCGCCGGTATCGAATCTGGCGTTCAGGTGGTTGTCGAAGGCTAGCTCATCGGTGCTGGTTTTTTCACGCTGGGCGCGGCGAGCGATATTGGTGTCGGAGATCTCCGTGTTGCTTGTGGTGTAGACCAGGTATTTGTATTTACTGTTTATATTCGAGTAGCGCAGGTTCTGCACCAGCGTGACGTTTTCATTGAAGCTGTGCTCAAACAGATAACCGACCGACGTCTGTTCGCGCTTCGACTGGTTCCAGGAGGGATCGCTGACGTTCATATCATAGGGAATATACTGCCCGTTAGCGGTTGCGGTAACGGTGCCGAGGGCAGGCAGAAAGTTGCGGTAGCCCGCTTTAGGATCGTTCTGGTAGCTGGTCAGCAGGATAAAGCTGGTATCGCTGTTTGGCAGCCAGGTCAGGGCGGGGGCAATCGCCAGCCGCTGTTGTTTATAGTCCTTAACAAACTGGTGCTGGGTGCTGGCGATCCCATTGAGACGATAGAGCAGGGTGCGTTCGTCGTTCAGCGCGCCACCGAAATCAAACGCCGCTTCGCCGAGATGTTTATTACCGCCGCGCACCTGAATTTTATGGATCGGCTCAGCGGTTGGGCG
>NZ_DJDN01000087.1:0-1385 GCF_002431095.1 Pantoea sp. UBA5923
CGCTCTGGGCGCGCTGCGACAGATTGCGATCCTCTTCGACATCCTCTTCAGCCTGATGATGGCCGCGGAAAGTCGCGACTTCAATCACTTCGGGGCCGAACATAACGTGCGCCAGACGGAAGCGACGCCCAACCAGACGACAGTTGCGGAACAGCTTGCGCATCTGCTCAGGCGTGGCGTTGGTGGTGATGTCAAAGTCCTTGGGCTTTTTACCCAGCAGCAGGTCGCGAACGCCACCGCCCACCAGATAGGCTTCATAGCCCGCTTTATTCAGGCGGTAGAGCACCTTCAGGGCATTTTCGCTAATGTCTTTGCGCGAGATGTTATGGCTCTCACGAGGGATAATGGTCATCTGATGACGCTCAGTTTCAACCTCGACGGGCGCCTCCTCATCACGCATGAGGACTTTCCGGCAAAAATTAGCAACTCGGGTAAAAATGGGACACCTCGACAGCGACGTAAAGTGGTGTAAATAAAATCAGCGGCTAATCATAGCCTGTTGCGATTCATTTAGGAATGGTGTTGTCGGCTCAGCCGGTTTCAGGGCGTTCTCATGGGGTATCAAAGCGATATTCCACTGTGAGACTGCGCTTTCCAGCAGTTTCTCCTGCGTTTCATCGCGCCATTCCGCCGCCACAGGCTGTCCCAGAAAGCGAAGCGCCTGCACCAGCAGCGGTCGCGGGTCGCCTGCGGGCAGCGAAGGCGCATGATTCTGCTTCGACAGTTTATTGCCGTCGGGATTGATCGCCAGCGGCAAATGCAGCCAGTCAGGCGTCGGCCAGCCGAACTGCTGATAAAGCGCTATCTGCCGCACCGTGGGCTCAATTAAATCCGCGCCGCGCACGATCTCCGTTACGCCCTGAAAATGGTCATCGACCACCACGGCAAGGTTGTAGGCGAACAGGCCGTCTCGCCGATGAATAATAAAATCTTCCTGGGCCAGACGCGCATCGACGTTCACGATGCCGCGCAGCCGATCGTCAAAGCTGAAAACCGGCGCGTGCTGACGTAAACGCAGCGCGGCGTTTTCCGGCCCCAGATGGCGATCGCGGCAGTGGCCGTCGTAAAATCCGCCGATCTGCTGGATGCGGCGACGCGTACAGGTGCAGTAATAGCTCTGACGATGCGTCTGCAGCCAGGCCAGCGCCTCGCGATAGGCCTCATGGCGCTGCGACTGCCACAGCACCTCGCCGTCCCAGTGCAGGCCGTAATGCTCCAGCTGATGCAGAATGCGCGTGGCAGCGCCTGCGACTTCGCGCGGCGGATCGATATCTTCGATGCGTACCAGCCAGCGGCCTTTTTGCGCGCGCGCGCTGAGATAGCTGCCAAGCGCGGCAATCAGCGAGCCGAAATGAAGATCGCCAGAAGGAGAGGGAGCGAAACGC
>NZ_DJDN01000087.1:1598-4114 GCF_002431095.1 Pantoea sp. UBA5923
CGATACAGGGAAGCGTGGACATAGGCATTAAAAGTCACCGCACAGCGGAACAACAGCGTGCTCTTCCGCAGTGCGGTGATAGAGGCATGGCATTAGCCAGCCATCTGTTTCTCGCGGATTTCAGCCAGCGTCTTGCAGTCGATGCAAAGATCGGCGGTCGGACGCGCTTCCAGACGGCGGATGCCGATCTCCACGCCGCAGGACTCGCAGTAGCCGAAGTCGTCATCTTCGACTTTCTTCAGCGTCTTCTCGATCTTTTTGATCAGCTTACGCTCGCGGTCGCGGTTACGCAGTTCAAGGCTGAATTCCTCTTCCTGCGCGGCACGGTCAACCGGATCCGGGAAGTTCGCCGCTTCGTCCTGCATATGCGAGACGGTACGGTCAACTTCATCACGCAGCTGATTGCGCCAGGCTTCCAGAATCTTGCGAAAATGTTGCAGCTGGGCTTCATTCATATACTCTTCGCCCGGCTTCTCCTGGTATGGCTCCACCCCAGCGATGGCGAGAATACTCAGGGACGATGTTTTACGGTTTTGCCCTTCTTGCATGTTGTTTCTCCTGGATAACACGCACTATACCTTTTGTGGTTCAGCGCCAGCGATTAGGCGTCAGGCGGTTGAGTGTAGTCATTACGCTACATTTTGCCTGGCGGGTTTCGCCGCGTTGCCGCAAACGGGTACATCGATCCCCCTACGGGGAAAAACAGGCCGCTATAAATAACAGAAGCAGTCAAGGTTGGCAATTATTCATGATCGCACCTTGACAAGCCTGTGAGGAACAGCGTATTTGGCGCCTCGCGTTAAACATTCATAACACAACAATTTGCAAAAGATATTACAAGCTTACGGCAACCGGTTTTTTCAGAAACAGGCCTGCCGGTGATAAATCTGCGCGATACGCCAAAATCTCTACGCCATCCTGCTGCGCCTGGACCAGTTGGTCTGCGTAACGTGCGTCAATGTAACGCGCGGGGGAGACGTCCTCAATCCCCGAGTGCAGAACCGCAAACAACAAAACAGCCCGATGGCCGGCAGCCGCGACGGCGCTTAGCTCGCGCAGATGCTTCTGGCCTCGAACCGTCACCGCATCCGGAAAATAGCCTTTTCCTTGATGTAAAAGGGTCACGGACTTGACTTCAATATAGCAGTTGCGTCTGCCGCCTGCCTGAAGCAGGAAGTCGATTCGGCTCTTTTCCGCGCCATATTTGACCTCAGCCTGGCAGGCGTCGTAGCCGGACAAGGGCGCAATGACGTCTGCCGCCAGCGCCTCCTTCACCAGCTGGTTGGCGCGCAGCGTGTTAACGCAGATCCAGTGGCCCTGCTGCGTTTCGGTCAGCTCCCAGCTGTGCGGGTATTTGCGCGTCAGGCTGTCGGAGGTGGAGTACCAGACTCTGTCGCCCGGCGTGGCGCAGCCGGTCATCGCGCCGGTATTGGCGCAGTGAATGGTCAGGGTTTCCCCTTCCGGCGTCACCACGTCGGCAAGAAAACGCTTATAGCGGGCGATCAGTCGGGCGGGCTTTAACGGCGGTGAAAACAGCATAGCGCTCCAGAATCAGGTCAGCGGCCAGCTCGCCAGCGCCTGATAGCGCGTGCGGCCCCGCGCGTACTGCGACGAAAACAGCGAAAAATGGTCGACGCGAAAGCGCCAGTGAAAGCCGCGCGGCGGCAGCGCAATGCGCGATGCCGCGTCGCGCAGCAGCGTAACGTGCGGATGAAAAGGCTGGGCGCTCTGCGCGCAGCCGTGGCGCGCCGCCTGGGCCCGCAGCAGATCGGCGAGCTGCAGCAGACCGCGCGGCGGCCGCTGACAGCCGAGCCACACCACGCGGGGACGCGGCCAGTGGCCGGCGTCGTCCAGATCGAGATCGAAGGCGGGCTGCTGAATGCGCGCGGCCAGCTGTTGCAGCTTTTGCGCGGTCTCGCTTTTCACCTCGCCGAGAAAGGCGAGCGTCAGGTGCAGGTTGGCCGCAACAACAGGGCGGCCGGCGTCGTCGGCGAAGTTATCGGCGCGCCAGCGCACCAGCTGCTGCTGCAGCGCGTTAGGCAGCCCGATGCCAAAAAACAGGCGTTGCGTCTCCATGGCGGTCTCCGGCAATTCTCGCGGATGAATGCTACAATGCGCGCCATCTTAACACAGGCTGAACGGGAGTTTGCCGTGAGTGATTTACCGGTCAGCGCAGTGCTGCCCGACCTGCTGCAGGCGCTCGAAACGGCGCCGCAAATTCTGCTGGCGGCCCCAACCGGCGCGGGCAAGTCGACTTGGCTGCCGCTGCAACTGCTGCAGCGGGCAAATCTGTCGGGCCGCATTATTATGCTGGAGCCGCGTCGGCTGGCGGCGCGCAACGTGGCGCAGCGTCTGGCGGAGCAGCTTGGCGAGCAGCCCGGCGAAACCGTCGGCTACCGTATGCGCGGCGAAAACTGCGTCGGCCCGGCCACCCGGCTGGAAGTGGTGACGGAGGGCATTCTGACGCGCATGCTGCAGCGCGATCCCGAACTCAGCGGCGTGTCGCTGGTGATCCT